>DAHVAU010000068.1 GCA_027314465.1 Microcaldota archaeon | reverse complement strand
TCGGTAGGCATTGGGGTTACGTCCTCTATGCTGCCTATCTTTATTCCGCTCCTTGCCAGCGCCCTGACAACTGCCTGCGCTCCAGGGCCAGGTATCTTCGATCCGTGCCCTCCTGGCGCGCGTATCTTTATGTTTATATTGGTCACGCCTTTCTCGAGTGCGGTTGCGGCTACTTTGTATGCCGCCTGCATTCCTGCATAAGGCGATCCCTCCTCATGGTCAGCGTTGACAACCATTCCTCCGCTTCCGGTGGCTATGGTCTCTGCGCCTGAGAGGTCTGTAAGTGTTATTACGGTGTTGTTCTTCGACGAGTAGATGTGCGCTACACCCCATCTTATTGCCTTGGGGACGTACTTTTGCTGCGCCTCAAGAGCCACTGCCTCGTATGATACATTCTCCTTTGGTCCTGACTTCTGTTCCTGCTCCTTCCTGGCCTTCGGTTCTGCCTTCTTTTTTGCCGCCATTATCTTGCCTCAGTAGCGCTCCCTGCCGCTGATTTCTCCTGCGCAGCCTGCACCACAGGCGCCTGCCCCTCAGGAGTTACTGGATTTAGGTTTATGGGCTTGTAGTATCCTATCTTCGTCTCCTCTTCTGCGCTCACCATGTACCCCGGAGACTTAACCTTCCTGCCGTTTACCGATATGAAGCCGTGCGTTATGAGTTGCCTGGCCTGCTTGTGCGTCTTAGACAGCCCGTTCTTGAACACCATCGACTGGAGCCTGCGGCTGAGTATTGCCTCAGGCGTGACTCCCAGTAGATCATCGATCTTCGCATCCTTTGCTACTATGTTGTATCTTGATAGCCTTGCTATTATGTCCTTGCCGACCCTCTCCCCTACCTGGTTGGACAGCACCTCCCTTGCATTGCTCCTGATCCTGCTTACCTCCGTAGTTGCCTTCCAAAGCTCCCTGATGTTCTTGAGCCCGAACTTGTCCCTCAAATCGTGCTCCCTGGCAATCCTGTTCCTATCCCACATTATCTTTGAGCGTTGAAACTTCTTTCTTGTTCTCTTGGGGTCTCCCATTCAGTTCACTTCTTCGGTGCAGGACTTGGGCTCGCAGCTGCCGGGGCCGTGGCAGATGCTACGCCTCCGGCAGGCTTGGCCGGCGCGGTCGCTGCCTTCTGCGCTGCTTCAGCGGCCTTCTTTGTAACTCCTATGGTAGCTCCGGTCCTTCCTGTGGATCTAGTCTTCTGTCCGCGCACCTTCTGTCCCCACCTGTGCCTGAACCCTCTCCATGATAGTATGCGAATGTCATTCTCTATGTCCTGCCTCATGCTTACGGTAAGATCAGTGCCTACAAGGTGCATGTTGCTGCCGGTATCCCTGTCATTTCTCCTGTTGTACATGTATAGCGGTATCTTTGTCTTAGTAGGGTCCTTGAGAAGGGTCTCTATATTGCTTATGTCCTGGTCGCTGAGCGATCCGAGCGTTGCTGAGCTCTCTATGCCGTATGCCTCCTTTATGGAAAGCGACAGTGCATGCGCGAGATTGTGGCCTATGCCCCTTATCTGCATAAGCGAGCTTGGTATGTTCAGCTCGCCGTTTATGTCCCTGCCAGCTATTCTTATTATGCTTGCAGCTACCTTCTTCTCCCCGTGCTGCGGGGCCTTTGGCTTCTGCTCCTCATCTTTCGCCATCAATGCACCAAATATAGTATAATTTAACGATATTCAAATTGCCGTTAAGAAGGCAAGACCTGCAATGTATTGCGGGCGTATATATTGCATATAGAAGGTTTTTTAAGCTTTCTAAGCCCGGGCTCATTGCGGCCACAGCCCCTCTATCTCATCCAGGGTGTTTCTCACGCCACCTGAGCCTACCCGGAGGTCCCTTACTGCGAGGAGTATGCCCACGAGCTGTCTTGCCGTATCACGATGCCCATCCCTTATTGCTTTTTTTGCCGCTGCGCTGACTTCGGTGAGCTCGCCTGTATCGTTGCGCCGCAGCCCGTCCATGATCCTCTCCATGGCCGATCTCTCTTCTGCAGGGCTCAACAGGCGCCTGAACGCGCGACTGCCGCCCTTTCCTGTATCATCAGCCATCCATCATCACCTAACTGCCGGCAAATTGCATAAGACGTGTAGCCATCCACGTATTTAAAACTGAGTTTAGATTAGGCCTATTCCCTTATCTTCGGGTATGCCTCCTTTATGTTCTCGTACGTGACCCTATGCAGCATCTCCTTTGTGAATCCTTCGGCGTATAGCCTTTCCAGGAGCCGTGCATATCCATCAAGGCTCCTTATGCCTGACATATGCCTGACCCTCTTCTCCTCTTCAGTGTGCGGGGCATGGTCGGTCTCTATCCAGTCTATCATTCCTGCCTTGAGGTACTCCGTCATCCTGCGTGCGCTGCGCGCGTCCCTGAGCGGCGGATTCACCTTAAGCAGTATCCCATCGCTTCCCTGCATATCCTCCACTGACATGCTAAGGTGATGGGGGGTCACCCCTGATGTGACGTGCATGCTCTTTTTAGCAGCCTGCACCAGATCGACTGCTTCTGGTGTAGATATGTGCGGTATGTGCAGCATGCCACGAAAGCCGTTGGCATAGGCCATCTCAAGCTGATCCTTCACCGATCCGACCTCCGCGCCAGGAGGCCTTGCAATATTCCATGTAGCTGGCCTGGACGGGTCCCATGCCCTCATATCGAACAGCTCCTCCTTCTCGCAGTGAACCGCAAGCAGTCCCCTGTACCCAAGCCTTGCAAGTTCGCTGTATATTGTGCGCTGCTCCTCCCTGCGCACAACTGCAAGCGAGCCGACAGATGTGCCTGCATACAGCTTCATGCCGATGACCTTGGGGTTCTCGTACACCACCTCCACAGCCTCCTCTATCTGCTTAGGGTCTGCAGTGACTCCTATGTAGATGTAATAGCCGCCGGTGACTCCTTCGGATTCTGCAAGGGCTAGCCTCCTCTCTATCTCCGCTCTTGAAGTCATGGGCGGATCTGTGTTTGGCATGTCGCATATGGCTACTACTCCCTGGCTCCTTGCTAGCTCCATGGTGCCCTTTATCGTTGCCTTGTACGCCTGGTTGAAGTCCCTGCAGTGTACGTGGGGGTCTATGTGCTGCCCGTTTCCTTGCCCATCCATCCTATCCAATTTATCATATGCACCGACAAACTTTTATACATCGCCTGGCAGAACAGTTGTGATTGCTATGGGACTGGGGAGCTCCATATACGCCCTGACTGTAAGGCCGGCGCTGTTTAGGTACAGCGATCCGGAGGATTCGCATGAGGCGTCAAAGGGCATGCTCAGGGGCTCAATGCCAACAGTCCTGCTGCGCTCATATTCTGATATAGGAAGAAAGGAACTATCTGTGAATCTGGGCGGCAAAGTGAGGCTCGAGGGCCCAGTAGGCATCGCAGCGGGATTTGACAAGGACGCCGAGCTTCTGCACGGCCTGTCAAATCTCTTCGATTATGTCACTTTCGGCACCATGCTTCCATATCCGTGGCCTGGCAACAAGCGTACCGATGAGAGCAGGCCCGGTTCAGCCAGGATAGTCAGAATTGAAGAAGATGAGGCCATGCTCAACTGCCTGGGTTTTCCATTCGCAGGCCCTGATGGCGCACTTGAGAGGGTGAGCAGGTACTACGGGAAGAGTCCACTGAACGCAAGCATAGCTGTGCGCCCTCCTCTGGATGAAAGCGGCATGCGCGGCGCTGTTGATCAGTTCGAGTCCATGGTGGACGCTCTGTCGCGCCACGTGCCATCGAAGGTCGGCATGGTGGAGGCAAACTTCGCATCGCCCAACACAAAAGGCCTTGCAGTATTCTTCGAGAAAGGCGTATTCGAGGAGCTTGCCGGAATCATGGCTTCTAAGATGAAATCCGCGCTGCTTCTAATGAAGATGCCTCCTCACCTGGACCAGCAGTCAAGGGACAGGAACATGGGCGTCGTACGCAGGTGGATGGACCTGGGCGGCGATGGCATCACTGCGATAAATACCATAAGGACAGAGGATCCTAGACTCTCGATGGGCGCAGGGGGAAAGAGCGGAAGGCCGATATTTGAGGTGATGATGCGCAACCTGGCCGATTACAGGAAAGAGTTCGGGTCAGGTATCGTGGTAAATGCAGTAGGCGGCATAAGCGCCGATAGGGTGGCGCAGGCGATCATCGAAGGCCAGGCTGACACGGTACAGGCGCTGACCCCATTTATCTACCACGGGCCAACATACGTGAGGGATGCAAAGACGGCGCTGCTCTTGGCTCTGAAGAAATCCGGACATGAAAGCTTGCAAGCGCTGCGTGAAAGCAGGGGCAGTACTGGCAAGTAAAGGCGCTGCAATGCGCTCCATCCAGATCTGCCAAAGACAACGCGAGGGCAGAGTGCAAAATCTGCAAAACATCTCTTTTTCGACGTAAAGACCAAAACAAATCCGAAACAAACTGCATGTGGTCGAAATGGCAATATTCTGCCAGAAGTGCGGCGCTAGGAACAATGATAATGCACTCGTCTTGCCGCATATGCGGAAAGGAATTCATAGCCAAAAACGGCCAGCAGAGAGGCAACAGCAGCGTGCCGTTGTACTCTACGGCCTTCATAATCATAGTGGCATTCATGGCCGCTACGCTGTATCCTGTGCCTGCTGTAAAATCTTTCTTCTCTTCGCTTGCCGCTGACATAAGTGGCGTGGCGCATGGCAACAGCACGCTCCAGACCCATAATTCAATAACTACAAATTTCAGCAGTTCAACTACTGTCACGACATTCAGGAATATTTGCTCATCAGGGCATTCGTGGTGAAGAAGGCAGTGTTCGTGGTAACAGAGAAGCTTGATTACACGCAGTCCAGCAAGGTTCAGAAAGGGTCAAGACTGCAGATCCGCTATCATGACGAAATGAAACCTGTATTAAACCGAAATAAAACCTGTATTAAACCGAAATAAAACCGAATGCCTTGCGCACGGTATAAAAATGTTGAAATTACGTTATATTGAGAAAAGATGATCGGTTGCAGCCATATACGGTACTGCTGCTAGCCGGCATGTAAGCAGGACGTATGCAATATGCAGGGTCATGTGATGGGAAAGACTTTCTATACAAAGAGGAAGATACTCGACATGCTTAAGTCGGGCCCTAAGACACCATCAGAGATGTGGAAGGAACTGAACCTCGCCCCTTCCACGATAAGCCAGCATCTTAAGGAACTATGCGACATGGGCGAGATAGAAGAGGGCTATGATGAGCATCTCAGGAACATACGATATTACAGGCGAGTGGACAGCAGGGATGCGCCTGTAGTCACTGCAAGAGCCCAGGCATTCAGGCTATTTGGAAGTGTGGTTGCAATAGCTGCGGTGGCATTGGTATTGATGTACGTTTATAGCACTCATTTGCATGCATACAGCAGCACTCCTGCGCCTAGCACATCATATGCCGCAAACTCAACCGCCACACCGTTCAGGTATGTACAAGTCTCGCTTACTGACCCGCCGCAGGTTCCAAATGGTACCACTTCCCTAAACATTACATACTCCAAGGTCATGGCATACACTGGCAATGGTGCCAATGGCGGCTGGATCAGCTTGAATTCCACAGGAAAGGTCGATCTCATGCAGCTCGTCAATGCCAGCAGGCTCCTTGGCACTGCAAACCTATCCACTGCGCTTTCGGTCAGCGCAGTAAGCTTCGACATATTAAATGCAACAATAAGCATATACAATTCTACATATCCTGTGATCATAGACAATGGTACAGTCAGTGTCGCAGTGACAAACAAGGTCAGGGAGGGCAATTCCGCAATACTTATAGATCTCTCTCCAAGCGTGACGGCAGTGTATGGCAAAGGTCTCATAGACTTTGTCCTAGTTCCGTCTGCGAGCGCATTAGACTTCAACAGCACCATATCGGGCCAGATAAATATCACGCATTCTTGGGGGAAGACGGTCGAACTTAACCGCAGCTACATGCAGGAGCTGGCATGGGCGAGGACAGACATAGGCGTGTCGAACACGGAGCTTTCCAGTTCGAGCAATTCCACGATGGTGCTAATTACGGTGAAGGATAACTCTACGGTACCTGTAACGCTCACACACGTAGTGATCACGGGAAATGAGATCTTGTACGCGCAGCTCGGGCTACACACTACGCTAGACTCGCCAGGTAAGTATCTGCCAATAAACTCCAGCCCTGCTGCATACGAAATAGGCAACCTATCCGTCCCTATAAGTGCAGGCATAGTCAATGCTAATTCCATAAATACCTCAACAGTCTCGGGCATGGCTGGAAATGCAATCAATGACTCTACGATATCTGCGCCTTCAGTCAACTCTAAAGTCGATATCAGCGGCAATACGCAGACCAAGGGACTATCTCAGAGCCGGGAGCCGATTCTAAGCCTGAGATTCAATCAGAGCATGCTCTCAAGGCTTATAAGCATAGGGCACTTCAACTCCAGCATAAATGCCTCTTCGTACCTCGAGAGCAGGTTCGGGAACCAGACCAATGCCCTCGGCCAGATGTCCAAGGTGGGTCTGAATTCAAGTGAGTTCAACAACCTGCTGCTTAATGCCACAATGGCGCACAATGAGCTATCGATCCAGCAAAGGCTGGATAGCATAAGCCTGCTTGTTTCAAACAACGGCACGCTTGTGCTACCTGAGTCAAACCTGAGTTTTGATTCCATAGGCTATACTCTGCAGCCTGGCCAGCAGGTCGTGCTAACGTTCAACGGAAGCATATCCTTTGACTCGGGAAGGGTAATTGTGACGCTGATCCGCGGCAGCGCATACACTGTAAAAGCGATTGGGAGCGGGGCTGCGATTGCATCTTCGACTACAACTGCCAGATGAGATACAAGCGGATTGGAATAAGTATCCCTATTACGACGTCAAAACCTAAATAAAACCTAAACTCTTCAAAACTGATTTATATTTTGAAGGTCAGATACTATGAGGTGGTATAGATGGCAAAGAGAATAGGAACTACAGTAGTCCTTGCAGCGCTGGTGGCTACGGTGCTGGCAGGGACGTACGTCATAGCTGCAAATGTAGGCAACGTGTCTGGAATTGCAGGCTATAACGTAACTGGGGCAAACCACTCAGTGGCGTATGCAAACACTGCTGCAGGGGTAAATGCAGCAAACACCACAATAGCATCTAACATCTCAAACGCTACTGTCTCTACTGGTACATTGGCCAGGCCAAATACCGTAGTGGGTGCGAACACTGCAATAGGAGCGAACAAGTCTGCTGTTAACGTTAGCGAATCTCTCAATGTGTCCGCAGTAAGCTCCCTGGGCGTCAATGTATCTGCAACGGTGAGAAATGCACAGGCCCGGACATCAAACGCCATGAACCAGACTTCGAAGGTGATTCTGTCGATAAAGACTGCAGAGAACTCGGTGCAGAAGTTAATATCTACGCTCATAGCGCTTGATGTGCGTCTGCACGAGATGCTGGCTGCGCAGCAGAACGCCAAGAGGAGTGCGGTGTCTTCAGCTGCGGTGGTGAGGGCATTGGTGCCTTCGATATTAGGCAATGCCATTGCATCGTCTAATGTAAGCGCTACTGCAAGCACGTCTGCGCGCGCATTTGGATTCGGAACACAGCAGGTTGTAGAGTCCAACGGCGTTATCGATAAGGGCCAGCATGTATCGCTCACTGCGAATGTTATGGGTGGCAAGCCCCCATACACGGAGTTCATATGGACCGTCGGCGGTAAGATCCTGGGCAAGCATTCCAGGGCTATAAACATAATTGGGAACTCGACGTTGGTGGGCATAGATGTGGTCTCGGTAATGGTGCATGACAGCGTAGGGCATCTGGCCAGTGGAGCAGGCATCCTAGCGGTGCGCAACGTTGCAGCACAAAATACGTCTAACACTGCAAACACTCTGACCACATTCAGAACGTCAATTATACCAAATGCCATAGTTGGCACTAATGCGGCGAGCAACACCTCTACAACAAATGCGGTATGAGTTCAGTCTCAGCCTAGGCGGCACCAGACAGCCAAATTGGAAGATAATCGCAGGCGGTTTTAATCCGCCTGCGCCCTGTTATTACATCTCCTCTGGGCCCACTCTTCGAGTCTATTCATGGCCAAGAATGGCTGCACCTTGCAATTAAAGAGTTCCTTACTGCCTGGTTATTGGATCTTGGAGCCTCCCTTCAAATCTATGCCAAGACCTTTCTCAGTAATCCTTATCATTGGATATGGGGCGTTCTGGCCACCTGGACGCATCTCTGCCAAGCCATTTGCTTGAAAATAGGCCAGGCATTCCTTGAACTCCTCTGAG
>DAHVAU010000062.1 GCA_027314465.1 Microcaldota archaeon | reverse complement strand
AAAGTGACTGTATCTTTCATACCCTCAATCCAGTATTACAGCTCAGCAAAAGCTTAAAATGAGCTGCGCACATATCCTATGCGCAGTTGCCCTGGTAGCTCAGTGGTAGAGCGCTAGTTTTGTAAACTAGAAGTCGAGGGTACGATCCCCTCTCACGGCGAAAAGTTCAGAGGTACGACTTCCTCTTCCACAACGAACATAAGGGAGGAGAGATGGATACGGGACATATGAGCAGAAGATACCTCGACAACTGGGAGTACAGGACAGCTTCGCAGCTGATAATATGATAATAGATACGCACACACACGTAGGGCATGATAAGGATGGCACAGTCATGACCATAGAAAGGCTGTTGCAGGACATGAAGGCAAATGGGATAGATAAATCAGTGGTATTCCCGCTTAACGAAGCTGAAAAGCCACTCATTGATGCCAGTATGGAATTACTTGAGATGAGTAAGAGCTATCCGGTAATTCCATTCCTTAGAATTGATCCGCATGATATGGACGCAGGAAAACTTGCTGTGCTTATCAGTAAAGGCTTTTACGGAGTCAAGCTTCATCCAAGGAGCCAGAATTTTGATCCTCTGGACAAAACCTTCGAAAATGTATTCAAAGCAATCTCAGATAGCAGGAAACCTGTGTTGATACATACTAGGAAAGAGAACAATCCGAATACGGATCCTAGAAGAGTGATGCTGCTGGCAGAAGCATATCCCGACATGAATCTAATACTTGGGCATTTTGGCCACTCCGATACATCCATACTTGATTATGTTAAAGAACACAAGAACCTTTACATGGAGACCTCGGTGTGGTCCGTTAACACTCTCATAAAACCAGTAGCTGACAAGATAGGCATTGATCGGGTTATATTCGGCTCCGATGCCCCTTATTCTGACATCGAGATCGAGAAGCTTAAGGTGCAGCGTTCTGGCCTGAATGAGCATGATCAGGAATTGGTATTTTCAAGAAACATCATGAAACTACTTGAACTCCAATAGCTAGTGCATCGGGCGGACTGTTACGCAATACCTATTTCTCAGAAAGCGCAGCAGAAAGTAATGGGCATATGGCGCGGTCACTGCGCTACGGATCTTCTTCTCCCTGGTATGAACGGCAGGAAGAATATCGATGCGACTGCGAACACGAGCATTGCCCACATGGTGTCAGCAAGGCTCAGACCCAGGAACAGCAGCAGCGACATCACTGCTATGCCTGCCGCCCCTCCTATCGTGTTGCCTATGCCCCAGACCATCCCGTGCGCAGTTGTCGTGATGTCCCTTGGCACTATCTGGTTCACGTAGCCGAGCAGGACAGGGAAGCCTGTGAACGAGAGGAAGATGAAGACTGCATAGAAGAGGGTGATGAGTACCATGTTCGAACCTGACAGCATGAACAGGAAGAAGAGCAGCGCGGAGAACACGGTGGTTATGCCTATAGTGACCTTGCCACCGTACATGTCAGTGAGCTTTCCGAAGACTGGCTGCCCTATTATGGCAGTTATGAAGCTTATCGTGAGCACATAGCCCACAATTATCTCAGAGCCGCTCTGGATGAGCAGGTATTCTGATATGTATGTAGTAGTGCCAAGAAGAAACATCGCCCTTACAAACACCATTGCCACAAGGACTGCAAGCGCAGGCCTGTAGCGCTTAATAGCCTGCTTGTTGTTTGCTGCCTTTCTTACGGTGTCGGCCATACGCACCTCCCCGTCCTTAAGGAATCCAAGGCCCAGGAATATCGCCGCGCCTGCAAGTATTGCGTATGCCCCAAGTATCAGCAGGGCGTAGAACTCCCCGATCGAGAGTATCAGCGGTATGAGCACTATCGGCAGCAGCGATCTGCCAACGCTTCCAAAAGAGCCGTTTATGCCAAGGGCAGATGCGGATCTGCCCGAGTATATCCTGTTTAGCACAGCTGCCCCCAGCGGATGGTAGAAGGCCTCTCCGATCCCAAGCAGTATCACTGCGGCGATCATTGCTGGTATTACATACGTACCTGAGGCGAACGACACGGCGAAGAGAATCATGGATACGCCAAGCACTGCAATGCCTGCGGCCATGAGTGTTCTGTGCATCATGGTCCTGTCAGCTAGCCTCCCTACTGGCGTGCTCAGGAACCCGCTTATTATGTTGTATGCTATCGCAACCGCGCCCAGCAGTGCAAGGCTCAGGCCGAACTCCTTGTTGT
The DNA here is from genome assembly GCA_027314465.1 of Microcaldota archaeon. Lineage (GTDB taxonomy): Archaea > Micrarchaeota > Micrarchaeia > Micrarchaeales > CABMGC01 > JAJZNA01. Next base: position 3,991 of record DAHVAU010000062.1, on the reverse strand, counting down.
AGTAGATTATCAGCACTGAGAAGAGCAGCGTTGTGAAGTCGTTGCTAAAGTGCCCAAGCGAGGTGAACGCCAGCGCCCTGAGCCTCCTTGATCCTGCGCTAGGCATAAGCTCATCTATTGCATTAGCATTTAAATATCTGCTCGCAATTCATAGATTGTCCTTGTTATGGCTGAAAGCCAGTCCAAATACGACGCCCAGACTGAAAGGAGGGAAGCCCGGCTCGGTATCCACTACAAATGGATAGCGCTCTCAAACACGACCCTCGGAGGCCTGATGGCAGGAATAGACAGCTCGATACTGCTCATATCGCTTCCTGCGATATTCAACGGGCTCGGAGTGAACGCCCTGGCTCCAGGCAGCGCGGATCTTCTGCTCTGGCTGCTTCTAGGATACACTATATCGAGCTCGATATTCCTGCTCACCATAGGCAGGCTGTCTGACATGTTCGGCCGTGTGCGCATATACAACCTTGGCTTTCTCATATTCGCAGTCGCATCAACACTGCTGTACATATCATCGCTTTTCATAAGCGGCACTACAGGAGCGCTCTCGCTAATAGCCCTTAGGGTCGTGCAGGGAATAGGCGGCTCATTTCTCATGGCAAACAGCGCAGCGATACTCACCGACGCATTCCCCAAGGAGGAGAGGGGCAAGGCCATAGGGGTGAACCAGATAGCAGTGGTAGGCGGCAGCCTTCTCGGCCTCATAGTCGGCGGAGTGCTCTCTGCAATAGACTGGCACCTCATCTTCCTTGTCAGCGTTCCCGTAGGTATACTCGGCACTGCATGGGCGTATCTTGCACTAAGGGAGATCGCAACGCTTGACAAGATAAAGAACTTCGACATACTTGGCAACGTGCTGTTCGCCCTGGCCATGCTTTCCATATTAATCGGCCTCACATACATGCTCATACCTGCATCTGCCTCAGGCTACTCAGGAATCCTGCTGACGGCAGGGATCATACTCTCAGCGGCATTCGTATACGTAGAGACAAAAGCATCGCATCCAATGTTCAACCTGGACCTGTTCAGGATCAGGGAGTTCTCCGCAGGGATACTCAGCCAGCTGCTGGCCAGCATAGCAAGGGGAGGAATGCAGTTCCTGATAATCATATGGCTGCAGGGGATCTGGCTGCCGCTTCACGGCGTAAACTTCCTTGACACTCCGCTGCACGCTGCAATAGCGATGCTGCCGCTGGCAATAGGATTCCTGCTCACAGGCCCCATATCCGGATATCTATCTGACAAGTACGGCGCAAGGGTGTTCACAACTCTGGGCATGCTGATAAACTGCGGAGGCTTCCTGCTCATGGCCCTGCTGCCGACGAATTTCAACTACTACGCATTCCTGCCCATAATATTCATGCTTGGGGTTGGCCAGGGGATGTTCAGCTCTCCTAATGCAACTGCGATAATGAATGCCGCCCCGCCCGAGCGCAGGGGCGTAGCCTCGGGGATGAGGGTCACATTCCTCAACATGTCCATGATGTTTAGCATAGTCATATTCTTCGGCCTTCTCAGCGCAGGCATCGCAGTGCAGCTTCCTCATGCGATATACAGCGGACTTGTAGCTCAGAACATCTCGGCTCAGCTCGCCTTTAACATATCAAAGCTCCCTACATCCTCGGCCCTGTTCGCAGCCCTCTTGGGCGACAATCCCATGAAGACTCTCATACCAAACGCAACGCTGTCTAGTCTGCCTGCCGCCAAGCAGCAGTTCATAACGGGGCTTGAGTTCTTCCCGGACCTGATATCAAGTCCGTTCCAGCAGGGCCTAAGGGATGTGATGTACTTCAGCGCGCTGCTCTCATTTGCTGCAGCTGTTGCCTCGATGCTCAGGAGCAGGGAGCATATTGCCACATGAGTCGATCAGATGGACAAGAACGTAATATTGCGCGGCACGGTTGTAACTGGGCTTGGGAAGGGAAGGTATTTCATGTCGGCGAAGGAGTACAAGGACCAGTTCATAAGCAAGCTTGGCATAGATCCATACCACGGCACGCTGAATCTCAGGGTAGACGCAGCGTCTGCGTCTGAGCTCTCCATGCTAAAGTCATCCTACGGGATAATTATCGAGGGATTCAGCAGGGAAGGGAAGGTGTTTGGTGCAGTCAAGGCTTTCGAGGCCAGCCTGTCTGGAGTGAGATGCGCCCTAGTGATACCTGAGAAGACCTCGCATACCGATGTGTTCGAGCTGGTAGCAAACAAGAACCTCAGGGAGGAGCTCTCACTCAAAGACGGAGACATCGTCGAAGTCAGCGTCTCTACGCAGTGACATCGCTGCGCATATTGCGTTTCCTATGCATCTCCAGCGCCACGAACGCGATGCTTATCGCCGCAAGCGCCACCACTGACCATCCTATGTCGCTTATGGCTATGCTAAGCTCTGAGATTACAAGCCCTATAAGTGCGGCGGCGGATATCGCCAGCCCGTACCTGAGCCTGAATGCGGGCCTGTAGTCGCTGCGCTTACGTATCCTCAGGTATGCAGCCAGGTCTATTAGCCTTGGTATCCCAGTGCCCACTACCGCCCCTATTATCACGTACTGGTAGTAGTAACCGGGGAAGAAGGACAGGAGCATTGGTATGGTGAACGCGAAAAGCGTTGCGTACAGCGGTATGGAATGGCCCGAGAGCCTCTTCATGCTCTGCGGCAGGAAGTTAAGCCTGCCCATGGCGTATGTTATCCTGGCATTGGCCATGACCATCACAAGCATGACTGCCACAATGGAGAATATCGCAGCCACCTTGAACAGGAGAAGCACAACCGGGCTGTTGAACGTCGCCACCAGAGCAAGCACCGGGTAATAGTTATTGCCGGTGAGCTGGGCGGCATTGACGTTGGTGTAGGTTACAAGAACAAGCAGCGCGTATATCAGCGTTGCTCCTCCAATCGAGTACATCAGCGCCCTTGGAATGTCCCTGACCTTCTTGGTCTCTTCAGGCACCGCTATGACTGCTGTCCATGCCCCGTATGCGAGTATCGCTACTGGTATGGAATAGATTATGCCGAAGAATCCGGACGAGCCGGACACGAAAGGCACGAGGCTCGAGAACTTCCCGTACCACAGCCCAAGAGCTATTATTATGCCAAAGAGCGCTGTGAAGAATATGCTCATCGCCTTGTTGGCATCGCTCGTCACCCTGGCCCCGAATATGTTCACCACGCCTACTATCAGCAGTGATGCCTCTGCGGCCACTACGAGCCCTATGCCGCTGGAGAACCAAGGCGATATATAGTTTCCCAGTATTATGGCGGACACGACTATGCCAAAGAGCGTGCCCAGGTAGAATCCTACGCCCTCAAGGAATGCGAGATACCTGGCCCACATGCCCTTCCCGAACGCCTCGTACGCAAAGACCACAAGAGCCCCTGACTTTGGGAATGCCGTTGTCATCTCCGCATATACGACAGCCATGAGCATTGAGAACACTCCTGCGAGCACCCAGGATATGATGCTGGATGGTCCGGCGCTGGCGAAGGTCTGGGCAGGGAAGGTGAGTATCGCTACGCCTACCATCCCCCCTATGCCCAGCCAGAAGATGTCCCAGAACGTGAGCACCTTTCTAAATCCCGCCATCGATATCAAGCGCCGCTCTTCCCAGCCGGCTACTACTCATCTCAAACAAGCCTTTTATTCCCTTCCAATGCTCACCTGGCCTAAGTTATAAAGGATAAAGGCCAGCGATTTATGGGCGCAATGGCGAATTACCTGCAGATATCAGTATTCGTGGTAACGATATTTCTGTCCACCGCCACGTTCATGCTGTCAAAGGCACTTATCATCAGGTATGCCAGCAACAGGAAGGCTCGCAGCTACCTATTATGGGGCCTTGGAATGTGGCTCTTCGGGCTCACCACCCTGATGGAGTCTCTCTTTGCTGTCAATGTATATTCGGTGCTGCTTGCAGACTCGTACCTCTTCCTTGTCATAGCTCTAGTCGAGCTCCTCGCCCTTGGGTCGATACAGCTTGTAAAGTCGCGCGCTTA
>DAHVAU010000054.1 GCA_027314465.1 Microcaldota archaeon | reverse complement strand
GCGCATGCTTGCACTGCTCCTAAGGAGTATTTATTTGTTGCGTACAGGATCGCACAGCAGTCTCACTGCGGCAATCTCGTCAGCTTCGCTTATCTCATCGCTTATGGGGGTCTCAAGCAGTATGGTCTTTGACTGCACCCCATCGTAAGACAGAAAGCTCCTGAAGCCCTCAAGGCCTATGTACCCAAAACCTATGTTTGCGTGCCTGTCCCTATGCGAGCCAAGCTCCATCTTGGCGTCGTTAAGGTGTAGTGCATGCACCATGCCTATGTCTATCTCAGAGAACATTCTGTCCAGCGCATCATGGCTGCGTATGTCATATCCTGCTGCGAACAGATGGCACGTGTCCAGGCAGAATCCCAGCCTCCTGCTGCCAACCATGCCTGCCACTGATGCCATATCTGCTAGCTGCTCGCCCAGGCTGTTGGCGTGTCCGGCCTCGTTTTCTATCAATATCGGCGTATCTGAGTCTGAGGCATCCACGGCCCTTCCTATGGCAGCTGCTATGTTGCCAAGCCCCTTCTCCTTACCGTCTCCCATGTGGCTGCCCATATGCGCAACAAGGTACGACGCGCCAAGCATACTGCATCTGTCCAGATTCTGCGTAAGTGATTCTACGGACTTCTCGTATATATCCTTCTTCGACGATGCGATGTTTGGGAGGTATGGCATATGCACTACTGTGCGGATGCCCGTCTTTGACGCCTTGGCCCTGAACTGCGCAACAGATCCGGCATCGATAGGGCTAAGTTTCCATCCTCTTGGGTTTGTTGCGAATATCTGCATCGCAGTGCATCCTATGGACTTTGCCTTATCGAATGCGGTGTCTATGCCCCCTGATATTGACACGTGCCTGCCTATGTAGAGCATAAAACCAGCGCCTTACATATGGGCAGGCAATCTATTAATCTTAGTCCTGGCACTGTGTCATCCAACCATAACGGCCATGAATCTAGCCTGCTGCTTTTCTTGCTGCCTCTAGCGTCTTCATCTCCCCATCACTGAGAGCCTCGCTCTTCATGAACTTCTTGCTAGACAGTACGAACTCCATAAGCTCCTTTCTCTCCTCGGCCATCATCGCCGTCTTTGCGAGTATCTGTGCAGGGTCGCTAAGGGCTGAGTATTTGCCTGTATCAGAGGCCCATCGCTCTGCCACTGCTGTAAGCCTCATGAGCATCGATATCGCCTGCACCGCAAGAACGAACTTTCCCAGCTCCTCGATCCTGCTCAGCTTCTTGGGATCCGTCTCCGTGGTCTCTTTAGTGTACGGTGCGTATTGCTGCATTATCTCATGCTCCCTCTCCACAAGGTTACCTATCAGGTACATGTCCCTCTGGAGCTCAGTGGGCCTGTCTGGAAGCGCAGCAGTGTATCCATTGACGTCAATGTGCCCTGCCTTTATCTCAGCATGAAGCAGGTCTACGGCCTCCAGCACAAGCTCATCTTTTATGCGCGTTATCATGTCGTCACACAGCATCCATGCTGGGACTTCGCTCTCTGGCATGCGATCAGTCTGTTATCGCTGCAAATGCTTTTAAGCCATTCAGGAGGATGCCAAAGTGCGCTGGCTGGAGGGAAGGGCGGCATGCGCCTGCCCCTTCCAAGACATTCTGTGCACTTATCTCACTGTCGCTGATCTGAAGCTCAAGCGCGTACCAGTGCCTCTTCTCGAAGCCTATCCTCCTGAACTCAGATACGCTGCGCATGTCCTCGATTATCAGATGCACCACGTCGCACATCCTTTCAACGATGTGGTCTGCGGCCTCAGTATCGAGATGCATGCACGTGCCCTGCTTGGTCTTCCTGTCTATCTCATTCCATATTGCCCTGCTCAGCGCAGTCTTTCTCCTCTCGCTCACACTATTTTGTTCTCCCATTCCATCACCCAGAAGCAGATTGCCTGTCTTGTATTGCGTCAGGCGGACGCATCCATGCACTTCTTTTACACATGTAAAATATATATAGCTTAGTATTAGAACATATACTAAAGGAAACATTTATATTTTTTGCTAGAGCAATATACCTGCCAAAGTGTGTTTGGCATCACCTAGAAACAGGGGCGGCGAAAGCCGCCCATAATGCTCTCTACTCCTTTATGTAGTTTGCAAGCAGAGAGGTGACGTCTGATGTGAGCTTAATTGAGCTTGCATCGTATCCGTGCGATCTGAGGTTCTTTGCGAAGGTCTCGGATCCGGATCCGCAGGTGTATATGCGCTTTGGCGAGCACTGCTCTACGTAATCCAAGGCCTGCGGGAAGTCGGCATGGTCGCTCAGGGCGAACTGAACGTCTGTGCCGAACCTTCTGGTCCTCGCAAAACCAGTCGCAACTGCGGTGAATATCCTGTTGTTCAGCTCGCTCACGTGCCTGCGCACCCTGTCAAGGGTATGCATGCTGACTATCCACACCTCAGATCCGAAGTCGCCTTCCTCGACTCCGGATGTCAGGTCCCTTGCAGTGTAGTCGAGCCTCATGCCATGCTTTGAGTACACCCTGCACATCTTCTCTATGCCCAGATCAACGAGCGGAGCTATGCCTATCTCATTGCATATGCGTATTATCTCCTGCGCCTTCCCCATGGCATAGGCTCCGAACAGAACGCTGCCCACCCTGGACCTATCCTGAACGTACCTCTGAATGGAGGTTATGACCTCCTCGCGCTCATCGAATGTTACGTTCACGAAAGGATACGTAGAATCCATTATCACGATGTCTGCATGGCGTACCTCTATCGGCTCTGCGGCAGGAGATCTCTGCATCTGATAGTCGCCAGTGTACACTATCGAGTTGCCTGTGTCTGACTCTACATAGAGCTGCCGCGATCCCAGCATATGGCCCGAGTTGAACATCGAGACCCTATCGGGACATTCTGCCAGGTCAAGCTGGTAGCCAGTGCGCGTCTCCACCAGGTCCCTGGTTATCTCGCTGCACAGTATCCTGCTCTTCTTCCTTACCCCTGCCGTGTGGTCGGAGTGCGCATGAGATACGAAGTTGAGATTTGCCGAAGAATCCTTTGTGTCAAGGGCAATCCTGTAATCGCCTACGCGCAGTGCCATCTGTTCGCCGCTTACTCAACTGCCATATAAGCCTTATATATCTGAGCAGGCACACCTTAAATTCAGATACAAGTCCTGATAACAATGGCAACGGAGAAACTCATAATACTGGGAGGAGGCCCTGCCGGGCTGTCAGCCGCGATATATGCCTCAAGGGAGAACTTCAATCCGCTTGTGATAGAGGGATACAGCCCCGGCGGGCAGCTCCTTCTGACCACAACAGTTGAGAACTACCCTGGATTCCCGGAAGGTGTGCAGGGGCCTGACCTTGTGAGCGATATGCGCAAGCAGGCCAGGCGTTTCGGAGCCAGATTCGTGCAGGAGAACGTCACCGATGTGGATTTCGGCGCAAGGCCGCTGAAGGTCACTGCAGGGGGCAAGCAGTACGGGGCAGAGTGCGTGATAGTGGCAACAGGCGCTAACGCAAAGATGCTGGGGATCGACTCGGAGGCCAGATTCGTCGGCAAGGGCGTGTCAACGTGCGCCACATGCGACGGCGCATTCTACAAGGCCAAGCAGGTTGTGCTCGTCGGAGGCGGAGACACTGCCATGGAGGATGCCTTATTTCTCACGCGCTTTGCCGCGATGGTGACTATAGTGCACAGGCGTGATTCTTTCAGGGCAAGCAAGGTGATGCAGGACAGAGTAAAGGCCAGTTCCAGGATAAAGATACTGTGGAATACTGTGGTGGAGGAGATAAAGGGGGACCAGAAGGTGAGCTCAGTGATGCTAAGGAACGTACTTAACGGGCAGATAAACGAGATGAACACCGATGGCGTTTTCATAGCTATAGGCTACTCCCCAAACACAGCGCCGTTCAAGGGCAGCCTTGCGGTTGATGAGAATGGCTACATAGTTCCGCGCGATGAGGTCTACACCAACATAAAAGGGGTCTTTGTAGCCGGAGATGTCGCAGATCATGTGTTCAGGCAGGCTGCCACTGCTGTGGGCAGCGGAGTGAAGGCCGCTCTTGCCGCAAGGGAATATCTCCTTGGCCTTGAGTATGAGAAATAACTCTCAGCCTATCCTCTTCTGACCCTTCCTGCTGACCAGGTTCGACACCCGTACGCCCAGCTTCCTTATCTTGCGCCCATCCTCTGAATCCTGGCCGTAGAGCTCAAGTGCCGTCTTGGCAATGGTCTTCTGGTCGTTGGTCATGCGCACGCTCCTGCTGTGCAGGTGCTCGGTGAAGTCAGAGTACCTGAGCTTGAGCGTGACTGTCTTGTAGTACTCCTGCGCCTTGTCAAGCTCCCTGTATACCTGCATGCTGAGCTCCCCTATCTCGTTACTTATGGCTTCTCTGTCATCGGTGTCCTTCTCGAACGTGAATTCCCTGCCTATGGACTTCACCTCGGAATTCTCCGTCACCTCGCTGTCATCTATGCCGTTGGCATACCTGATGAGCTCTCCGCCGAACGATCCGAACCTGCCTATCATCTGCACTGCATTGGCCTTTGCGAGCTGGTCCACTGTTCCATATCCCATTGCAGCGAGCTTCTCTGCGGTCTTGCCCCCAACTCCGTATAGCTCTATTATCTCCATCCCTGAAAGGAAGGCTTTGACATCTTCCTCGCGCACCAGTCTTATGCCGTCTGGCTTGGCCTTCGAGCACGCCATCTTCGCTATGAGCTTGTTAGGCCCTATGCCTACCGAGCATTTGATCCCTACATCATCCAGCACTGCTTTCTTCATCCCAGCTGCATACGCCTCTGCATCCGCATAGCTATTCACCTTATCTGACACGTCCATAAACGCCTCGTCTACGCTCACCTGCTCGAACCTGCCCGCAAACCTCCTGAGCACTGCCATGACCTTGCGTGAGACCTCGTCATAGTAGTCGAAGTCCACGCTCACGAACACGGCATCGGGCTTTAGCCTGTATGCCATGGATATGGGCATTGCGCTGCGTATTCCGTACTCTCTGGCCTTGTAGTTGCATGTCATTACAACTCCCCTGCCCTTGCCCTGCTTAGGATCTGCACCAACTATGGCAGGCACGCCGCGTATCTCGGGCCTGCGCAGCTCCTCGCACGCAACGTAGAAGTAGTCCATGTCTACGAGCATTATGATCCTCATGCTACCGACGTGCTTGCAGTTACAGTATCTCGCCAATGCGCCCTTCAGGCTCAGTCTCCCTGAATGTCTGCGCCTTGAACTTGTAAAGCCCTACCTCAGGCCTCTTCCAGCTCTCACGCTCCATCCCGGCGTCTTCGCACGCGTTCTCCAGGGACTGCTGCTTGGTCCATCCGCGCCGCGCAGCTGCGCTGGGCATAGACATCCCCGTCTTGAGGCCGTAGCGCACGAGCACCCCATCACCTGCTCCTACTGCGCGAAGCCTGGCTCCTGATCCGCGATGACTGACCTGCTCAATATGCGAGATTATGCCGACTTCGATTACGCAGTGCTCAAGTTCCAGATGCGACATCGGCACGAATTTTTCCCCTCCCATAGCTGCCTCTACTGCTGCTGATACTATCTTCTTTCCCAGCGGGCCGGACTGCCACACCTTCCCGCAGGAGCCGCGCAGCGTCATTGTCGGCCAGTGCGATACGCTCACGAACGCACCGTTACTATCTGCGTACCTCTCAAGGAATTTTTCAACGTTGCGCCCGTCAAAGATAGGCGACCTTAGATACAGCTCTACCGAGTACCTAGCACCCTTCACGAGGGTCTGGCCATCAGACTCGGAGAATACCATGCAATCCCTGTACAATATGGCTGGCTAGGGATTATATCTTTTTCTGCGGCTTTTCGATAGCGCAATGGCAATGGGCCCGGAGAGATTTGAACTCTCGGCCTCTTCCTTATCAGAGAAGCGCTCTAACCAAGCTGAGCTACGGGCCCCATAGGATAATAACTTGCAATATTTATAATACGTCAGGAATGGTCTTTTTTCATGATAGCAGCGAACTTCCTCAAGTCGCCGAGCATAAGTTCAGCCTTATCACGGAACCTCAGAGCAGCCGCCGGGTGGAACGTGATGAAGTACGTTATGCCGCCCTTCTCAACTATCCTTCCATGGTTCTTCTCAAGCTCTCCGATGCCAAGCAGCGCAGTTGATGCCAGATTGCCAAGAAGTATGACGTAGCGCGGGG
>DAHVAU010000050.1 GCA_027314465.1 Microcaldota archaeon | reverse complement strand
CGCCGCTGGTGCGCTGCTTTCCGAATCCCTGATAGGATTCATAATAGCGTACATAGGCTCAGGAATGGACATGAACTAAGCCCTCAAGGCTTGGTCTTTTTTACTTCGGCCCGGCATTTGCCGGGCCTGTTTTTATATTCCCTGCTTGCTAGCCCAGCGCCTGTCAAGCATCTCCTGCGCGCGCTTAATGTGCATGAGCGCATCCCTGCGTATCAGATGATCCGCTTCGAACATGCCTATCTCCGCCCCTCCAACCAAGGCACCTATCAGCATGAAGCATACGGGGTTTGTGCTCGATGTGCCGTATCCGAACCCCACCTCTCCAAGCACCTGCATGAGCTTGCCGCTGGCGTACAGGTTTCCTTGCCGAATGCTGCCCACAAGCTCAGCGGCAAGGGCACGTGCATTCAAGCTGCTGACTGTGATTGTCGTCTCCACTGTCTTGTTGTTGTAATATGCGTACAGACTGCGTGAGCCGTCAACAGAGAGCGTTGCGTTCTTGCTCGAGTATACGACTGCGCCTGAGAGGTAGTAGAAGTTGCTGTAGGCGTATGTCTTTATCGCTGATATGGTCTTGCCATCGCCTTTACGTATCTGGGCTGCAAGGTAGGCCTGCGCCCTGCCAATCGTATCGAGTTGGTTTAGCTGCGCGAGCGTTCCATATGCCAGCGGGCCTCCAGCAATGACTGCTGCAAGAGCGACGCTCGCCGCCCTGGGGATGCTCCTGTCAAGCGCCTCTATGGGCCTTGCAAGCGCTCCGAGCGACTCGTCAGCACAAGCCCTCATTGCAAGCCTGAATCTTCCCATACTACAAACCGTCAAGAATACAGGGAGTTGATGTCCGCTCGTATATAAGCTTTGGCGCGCTCAGCGCGCTGCCCTGAGCGTCTTTGCCATCCATAGCAGTTCGGCAACGAAGTCTGCCAGGTGGTCAGGACCCATATCCTTCCTCACGGGGGCGAAGAGCTCCGCATTTGATATGTCCTTGTTGCTCCATGACTTCATTATGAACTCCCAGTTAAGGTGTATGGACTTTCGTATAGGAACCATGTTGAGCTCTATGGCAACCTGCCTAAGCTGCTCTATGGCTCTTGCGCCGCTGGCACTGCCGTAGCTGACGAATCCTACCGGCTTCCTCGACCACTCGGGCGATAGCCAGTCCAGGGCGTTTTTCAGCACGCTCGAATATCCATGGTTGTACTCCGGAGACACAATTACGTATGCATCTGCCTCGTCTATCTTGTTCGACCACTTCTGCACGGTCTCGTTGGGATACTTCTTGCCTAGCATAGAAGGCGACATCGCCGAGTCGAAGAACGGCATCGGGTAGTCCTTGAGGTCCAGCAGCTCGGCTTCAACTCCGTTCCAGTTCTTCAGCTCATCGTTTATCCATCCTGCCGGCCTCTCTCCAAACCTCCCGTTCCTCACGCTTCCAAGTATTATCTTTATCCTTATCCTGTCATTGTTGTCTTCCATTGTTACCACTATTGCGTTGTGTTTTACACGCTCCTGCGTGCCTACCTAATTATGCAAGGGCAAGTATATATACTTATAGCATGTCCTATACCAGAAATGTGCCGGGCACAACAGCCAAATCAAGCGCGCGAGGATCATACGCGTTAATGCAGCGTCATGGCAAGTGTTAATGCACATAGGTAATATACGATGAGACGTCCAAAATGGATGAATGAAGGAGTACTATTCATATCCTTCTCTGCACTTTTCGCAGACCTGGGCTACCAGACCGTGCAGGCGCTGTTTCCAATATACCTTGTTCTATCGCTGTATTCAAGCCCTCTGTATTTCGGGATAGCCAACGCGTTTGCGTACGGCGGCGGAGCTCTCTTCGCATACAGCTCTGGGCTTCTGAGTAGCAGGTACAGCAGGAAGTGGCTTGCCGTTCTTGGCAGCGTTTTCATAGTGCTATTGTCAATGATAGGGCTGACGATAAATCCCCTAGTGGCAATAGCCCTGTTCGCCGCGGGATGGTGGGCAAGGAACTTCAGGGTGCCGCCAAGGCGAGCCATGCTGACAGATTACAGCAGCAGGGAGGACAGGGGAAAGGCGTTCGGGTTCCTGCATGCGCTTGACATCGGAGGGGGCATGCTCTCCGTGGTGGCTCTCATTCTCCTGCTTGGCGCAGGGCTGAGGCAGAACACCATATTCCTGCTGACCGCAATACCGCTGTTTATGTCTGTGCTAATGCTGCTGCTCACCACTGACATAAGGCGCAAGGACACTTCGCTAAAGGCACAGGGCGCAAGGAAGGCGGCGATGAGCAGTAGCACCTACAAAGGGATACTGCTGGCCACAGCCCTGTACGGATTCAGCTACTACAGCCTCGGATTTCCCATACTCACAATAGCCAAGAGCTCTGGCCCGCTTCTTGGAATAGGTTCCTACGGCGTATATCTGGGGGTGTCCGCGGCCACAGGATACTACATCGGATCGCGAAAGGGCCTTAACAGGATCAAGGCGCTGGGCTATCTGGGATACATGCTCTCCGGCATAGGAACAGGGCTACTTGCCGTTGGATATGCCAGCGGCGGGGCATTGTGGGTATACTACCTTGGAATTGCCATGATGGGCTTTGGCCTTGGAGTGATAGAGACCATGGAGCCTACGATAGTATCGCTGATACGCAGCGCCGCGGGACTGGACAGCGCCATGGGCTCTTTGCAGGGATCCCGCGGCCTTGGCCTATTCTTCGCCAATCTGGTAATGGGGCTTTTGTACGTGATCAGCCCTTCGTATTCATACATATATGCAGCTGCAGTGTCAATCGCTGCCGGCGCGATAGTCCTAGCCGCGGGACGAGGACTCAAGCCATGATCCGATCTGAGCAGCAAACTTTAAATATTTCCGAATCAGAAGTGCATTGATATAGATGAAGGCAAAGGCATCACGTGCGAAGTCAAAGACCGAGCTCAAGCGCAGGATAAAGCGCAGGTACAGGTCAAAGGACGCGCACGAGCAGATGTATGGGAAGCAGTACCATGAGCTCGCGTATAGGCACATCTGCCCGACCTGCGGGAGCAGGATTGACGAGAAGGGCATGTGCGCGTGCGGCGCAGGAGACTGCTGATCAGGCCACTTCCCTGGCATCGAGCAGGCTGCCTATGTCAGTTACGGAGGAACCACTGTCATCTATTTTCTGCGATGCAGGATAGTCCTCCATGTAATTTGGTATGTATGCCTTGATGCGCTCTTCATATGTGGGTACGAGCTCGTTCTTGTAGAATACTCCTAGCGGTATCCTGTCCTCACTCATGTACGAGTTCTCTATCGCCTGCATCATCTTGCTCATGGTCTCTGATTCCTTGTGCACCTCGGGGTCTCCAGTAAGCTTGTATATGCGCTCCCTGTACCACTCGTTAGTGTTTATGTCGTTGTATGTGGGGCACGGCTGCAGCACGTCCACAAGCGCCATTCCCCTATGTGCCACTGCCTGCTTTATGAGCTCCTTTGTGAGCGCAGTGTCGTATGCAAAACTGCGGGCCACAAAGGTGTACCCAGAAGAAACTGCAAGCGCTATGGGGTTTATTGGCCCGTTTATGTTGGGCTTGGGCAGAGACTTTGTGCGCTCGCCAAGCGGCATAGTGGGCGCAGCCTGGCCCTTGGTAAGTCCGTACACCCTGTTGTCGTGGACAACGAGCGTCATAGATACGTTCCTCCTCCCAGCGCTTACGAAATGGCCCACGCCAATGCCGAACGTGTCACCGTCTCCCGCATTGATGATGACTTTCAGGCTGGGATTGGCAAGCTTTATGCCCATTGCAAATGCAAGCGCCCTGCCGTGGAGCGTGTGTATCCCTGATACCGGCCCTGATACGAAGTGGGGAAGCTTTCCCGAGCACCCTATGCCTGACACGAGTACCGAGTCTGTGAAATCGAGTTTGAGCTCCTTGAGCGCAGCCTCCATGCTCCTCAGTATCCCGAAGTCCCCGCATCCAGGGCACCAGTCATTGAATTCCGCAAGTTCACTTGCCTCCATTCAATATCACCCTCTGAGTGTTGTTCTTGACTATATCCTTTATCGCCGCCGCGATTTCGTCCCTTGCCATGGGCCTCCCGTTCCATTTGAGTATATAATTGGTTGGCATGATTCCTGTGTGCTCTGTAAGTATCTGCGCTCCCTGCGCATTGTAGTCGTTCTCAACTGCCACTATCCTCCTCTTGCCTTTCAGCGCCTTCTCCATAAGTTCCTTGGGGTATGGGCTGAAGACGCGCACCTGAACCATCTCCACGTTTATGCCATCCTTCCTAAGCATATCCATGGCGTCGAGTATCGCGCCCTTGGGCGAGCCCCATGTGAGCAGCACAGTATCCGAATCGCCTACAACGCTTGCTTTCTGTGCATCTGTAAGGCTCTTTGCGGCCTGCTCCAGCTTCCTGATCCTCTTGTCGTACATCTCAGTTCTGTTGACAGGGTCTTCGGAGATGTGCCCGTATTCGTTGTGCTCGTCACCTGTGTAGTACATCTGCGCATGGCCGAGGAATGCGCGCGGAGATATTCCGTCGTCAGTCAGCTCAAAGCGCCTGTAGTGCTCAGGGTCCTCAGGATAAACTATCTTGCCTCTCTTTATCTTCGCATCAGCAATAAGCCCATCCCTATCCATCACCGAGTAGGCGTTCGCCAGTGTCTTCTCTATTATGTGCACTGCAGGGGTCTGGCACAGCTCTGATAGGTTGAGGGCAGTGACGGCGTCCTCGAATATCTCTCCATGCTCTCCTGATGCTATGACTATCCTGGCGAACTCTCCATGGCCTGCATTAAGTGCGAGCTTGAGGTCTGACTGCCCGCTTCTTGTGGGGAGCCCTGTTGCCGGAGAGCCGCGCATGTAATATGTCACTAGCACAGGGGCCTCATTCATCCCGGCCCAGCTTATTCCCTCGTTCATCAGCGAGAATCCCGGCCCAGAGGTTGCTGTGGCTGCCCTGGCTCCGGTAAGCGTTGCGCCTACTGCAGAGTTTATGGCCGCCAGCTCATCCTCTGTCTGCACCACCACAACCCCTTGCGTATTGCTGCCGCTCTTGACCTGAAGCAGCTGGTTGGCCTCTATGTAGGTGCTCTCGTCAGAAGCCGGAGTTATTGGATAGTAAGACTGGAAGCGCAGGCCCCCATAGAGCTTGCCAAGAGCCGATATGGTATTGCCGTCAAGCTGCACTCTGCGTCCACTAACTTTCAATTCCTTGAGCGAGTAGGCATCAGCAATTATTCCAGTCCCTGCACCTGCTGCAAGCCTGTTCAGTTCCATGAACTTCTGCTTTTTAGCAAATATCTGCTCTATTGCACCGTTCAGGTAGCTGCCCTTTAAGCCCAGAAGGGCGAATGACGCGCCAATGCATATAATGTTCCTTGCCC
>DAHVAU010000004.1 GCA_027314465.1 Microcaldota archaeon | reverse complement strand
GCTTTGGTTTTATCCTGAAGAACAGTATCTTCCTGGGCTTAGTGAATCCCACTATCTGTCTGTTCACCAACTTCTTTTTACCAAGCATCACAATCCCAGTTTGGAGGCCACTTCATCGAGCCTCTCGTCTCTTAGCTTTTAAAGCCCCTTCTGGAACTCGTTTGCTGGCGGCTTGCCCCTGTTTTTCAGCAGCCCTAAGATCTCTGTCTTGATTATCGATATCTGCTCCGGGCCGTATGCGTTGCCGTCTAGCCCAAGGCCTATCTTCTCCAGTTCGTTAATCTGGTCCTGCAGCGACAGCTCTGTAGCAACCAGTTTCTCCTTCCTGCCCTTGCTGCCAACGCGCTTTGAGATCTTCTCGCCTGCCCTTCCCGCCACGGCGTAAAGCTCGCTTACTGCCCTTCCCGCGCCTGCTCCGGTATTTGCCATCAGCTTTGATAGGTCCCCTGCAGCGTGGACTGCCTTGCCTGCCTGCTCCCCTGCCCTGCCCGTGACCCTCTGCGGAGGCACCTTCTGCTTTGGTCCCAAAGCCTGCTCTTCGGGCGCCTGGGATGCGCCCTGCGCAGTACCTCCTTCCAGTCCCTCTATGCTCTCGATCAACGACGCTGCCTTGGCCCTGTCAATCTCCTGTATCTGCACCTGCTCCCCGAAGTCATACACGTCTGCAGTGGCGCTCCTGTCCTGCGAGTCGTAGGCCTCTACGGAACTTATGTATTGCACGCAGTCGTTGTAGTACATTGGCATCCTTTTGTCTAGTCGATCAGGTCTGGGGTGTACTTGACATTATCCCCAACGAACTTTATTACCTTATCCTTGTCCTTATAATACTTAGCTATTAAGTTGCCTGCGGAGTTAACGTCCGTAAGCTTGTTGGCCACCATCCAGTCGAGTATCTTGCTCTTCTGGTGTATATCCTCCATGAGCTCGTTGTACGTGTATCCTCCGTAGAGCGAAATGACCTCCGCAAGCCTTGTCATGTTTGATATCTGCGGGAAGTTGTCGCTCCTCAGATTCCACCTGTACAGCACGTTTGCATCTCCCGAGTTTGTCATCTCCCCAAACTCAAGAGTCCTCCTTATTCCAAGCCTCCTGTGCCTGAACAGCGATATTATCCCTCCCATCGAGTTGAGCATTATCTTGGGCAGTTCTATGGGCGGGTTGGTCATCCTCACCACGGTGTCCTGCACGTTGTCTGCGTGTATGGTGCCGTACACTGCGTGACCTGTGTGGATTGCCTCGAAGAGCGTCTGGGCGTCGTATTTGGTTCTGATCTCTCCTACAAGTATTATGTCCGGTCGCTGCCTTAGCGCATTTATCATGAGGTTGTAGAGGTTGATCTCTCCCTTGCCTTCAGGGTTCGGCTGTCTTGTTAGCATCGGGACCCACTGCAGGAATTCAGGCAGCGTCAGTTCCCTGGTCTCTTCAATGGATATGATGCGATGGTTCGTGGGCATGAATATACTCATTGCGTTCAGGAAGCTTGTCTTTCCGCTTGCCGTTCCACCTGAGATCACAACGCTGATCTCGTTCTGTATGCACACCCATAGTATGGAGGCCACCTCTGCGGATACAGAGTTTGACGCTACAAGCGCAGGCATGGTCCACGGGTTCTTCGAGAACTTTCTTATCGTGATCGTGTTCCCTCCCTGGGAGACTGGGTAGAGCGTGGCATTGACTCTGGATCCATCTGTAAGCTCTGCGTCCATGAGCGGCGAGAGCGTTGTTATCTGCCTTCCGACCCTCCTGCCTATCTGCTCCGCGTGGTCGTATATCGCCTCCTCGCTGTACATCTTCACATTGGACTTGCACCATCCGAACTTCTTGTGGAACACCCACACTCCATCCCTTGACGAGTTCACCGCCACTTCTTCAAGGTCCTCGTCGGCCAGAAGCACCTCGAGATCCCCAAGCCCGAGCATGATGTTTATTACGTAGGCTATGAGCACCTCCTTTGTGCTCTTGGGCGTGCCAGGGAGGTACTTGTCTATAACAACAGAGGCGGCGCTCGTGTACTTCCTGTTCAGCTCCTTGGCATACTCGGAATCAGATATCCTGCTTGTGTCTATCGGAACGAGGGTAAGCAATTCTGTTCTTAGCGAGGTGAGCAGTATCCTTGTAGCCTCTCCAAGACCCGGCACGCTCACGTTGTATTCTGGAACATACTTGCCTATGTCTATTATCCTTATGGTAGCCTCTATGCCGTTGGCGTTTAGCTTGTACATTGCGTACTCCTTCAACACGCCGCTAACGACATCCTCTGCCATCAAGAACCAATCCTCACGCGCGCAGCCTGGTGCACAGCCACATATGCCCTAAGTCCAAAGCGAATCATTTCCTGTCGCCCAACTCCTTGAACCCCGATTCCACTTTCCCGATCTTTCCCTTAAGCTCCGTTGCTGCGCTCGCAGCCCCAGCAGCACGCTTCTTTATCCCTGAACTCAGCCAGTCCTCCCTGCTCTCCTTGATCTCCTGCTGTATGCCCTTGAGCTCGGAGAGCAGCGAATCCCTCATGGCCGTAACATCAGCAAGATCCTTCTTCAGGCCCTGCAGCTGCGCGTTAAGCTCAGAGATGCCGCCCAGATCCTTCTTCATCTCGTCAACTATGCTCTTCACTCCAGCAACCTGCACAGTTGCCGCCTGCGCGAGCCTGTCAAGATCTGCATTTCCCTTCTCGACCTCGTCCATCACGTCCTTTTCTATGCTCTCTGCATGCCTGATAAGCGCATCTGTGCTCCTCTTATAGTCAGTGGCTACGTGCTCGTACTGTCTGATCTGTCTGTCCTCGTACTCAAGCACCTGCCTGAGCTGGTCGTGCTTCTCGCGTATTGTGCGCGATATGTCCAGTGCATTCCTCCTGTACTGGTATATGACTGCCTCAAGACTCTTTGACATGTCTGCCTCGTTCTTCTCATAGGTCTTGAGCAGCGCGTGAAGCTCCTGCGATATGGCGCTTGCATTGTTGGTGTCAACAGAGAACGATTCGAGCTGATCCATGTACTTCTGCATGCCCTCCATTCCGCTCTCGACCTTGTCAGATATGTCCTTTACCTTGGATCCGCGACCTGCTATCTTCTTCTCTGCCTTGTCAACTGCGCCCTCAACAGAGTTGAGCTTGTCAAGCATCTTCTTTGCGTTCCTGTACTTCGTGTCAAATACGGAGTCTACGCTTGCAAGGGACTTGTTCAGGTCCTCTATCCTTGCGGAGACCTGCTTTACTATCTCTACTTGAGATTCGATCTCCATCACGGCGCTGGACTTCTCCTCCTGCCTGCTGCCACCTTCAGCTATCGCAGTCTTGGCCCCAAGGGGCGCAAGGAAGACTCTTCCGGACTTGTGGAGTATCTTTATCAGCTTGGCCTTCTCGAGCACGTTTGCCCATCCAAGCACTACATTCTCGCTTACTCCAAGCGCCGAAGACACTACTGTTGAGTTTGACTCTCCATGTTCGTTCAGGTACGCCATCAGGGCGTCAATGCTTGTCTTGATTTCCTGCTCAGCCATTTAGAACCACAACACAATACAATAGTTCAAGCCTTAAGCTTATAATAATAGCGGCTTTTTGCCAGAAAGCTGCCAGCAAAGCTGCTTCAAACCCTTGGCAAATGCGGTCATGGTATTATGTCAACATAGCCCCTGCGCGGCCTGAGCCTTCCAGAAACAGCCTCAACTACCAGTTTTCCGCCCCTGCCCCCAATCACTGTGGCCTTGAGCACCTCTCCATGCTGCCACCCCAGCTGGGCTATTCCCCTGGGCGGTATTGTAACCGTCCATTTCAGGTATTTCTTGCCTTTGTATCTCCTCGCGAGCTGCCTTTGCAGTATCATGAAACCACTGTTATATAGATAAGTTTGGTACCCAAAGTTTATATTGATTATCATAATTTGGTACCTAAGATATACAGTACAAACCTTTAAAAGGCACTGAACTTCATGGAAACCTATATAAATCAGTCAATCCTCATATCAAGCAGTTGATAGAATGGCATTGCTGAATAGACTGTACCTTGTCGTAATGGCAATGGTAAGCGTAATGAGCGTTGTTTCGCTCGTGAATGCAGCTGCTGCCTCAACGGCAGTGAGCAGCTCGCTATGTAATATAATAACTACTGTAAGGACAGTAGTGGGAATAATCTCACTAGTATTGTTCATACTAGGAGGCGTAATGTACGCAATAGCGCACATGCTGCCTGCGGCTGGAAACCTCAGAGGCAACCTACAGGGCTGGTCTCTTGGAATGATAGTCGGAGGAATAGTGGGCCTAATAATAGTGATAATCGCCCCTGGAGTCATAAGCCTCATAGCAACCTCTGGTGGACTTAGCACTACCACAAACTGCGCCTAAATCCGCTGACGGCAGCGCCGAGATTTCATGCGAGAGCGAAGGGGCCGGCAGGTTCCTGACAGGACTGCCAGGCTCCTCATCGCCCTCGTTTTATTTATTATTGCATCCATAGCCGGGCCAGTGAAATATCTCTGGTCAGGGGCTCTGGTCGACGCTGCGTTTGCCGCTGTAGTGGTGGCTCTGGCAGTATTGAACGCTGCGCATGCAACGGACCGCGCTGGAAAGCGGCTGTTCAACGTACTTTTCCTAGTATCACTGGTACTATTTGCAGTATCCTCATTTCTTTACCTATCAACGGGTCAGTTGACTGCATATTGGCTATCATGGCTTGAAGATGCGTTTGCTTATGCATGCATTTTCATGGTACTGGCCCTGACGCTCAGCGCCGCGCTGTTCATAAAGGACAGGAGGATTAAGGCAGCGCTTGCAATAGCCATCATCGCCATAGTGGTGGTATTCTATCTCCACTACGTGATTTACGCTGCTGATGACGAGACAGTAATAGGATACTACGCAGTGCAGCACATGCTGCAGGGCATAAATCCATACACCACTTCCATAAGCCAGACTCTGTTCACATCAAATGTCACTACCGGGAGGATAACATTCACCCAGGACAACACTGTGATAGGCGCCGTTGATTATCCTGCCCTATACTTCCTCGTGTCAGTGCCGTTCTATCTTGCGTTCAGCGGGTATGGCTTCCAGGCGATAGCCCAGTTGTACATGCATACCCAGGCGGTTGTATTCTTCCTGATCTTTATAGGTGCACTCGCTCTGGTGATGAAAAAAGACGAGCCCTTCAGACCTAATTTCGCAGCTTACGTGCTGTTCGGTGCATTCTCAATGTTCATTGCATCAATGCAGACATTTCTGATGCTTGCCTTGGTGCTGCTTCTCTACACTGCAGCTAGCAAGAAGTACTCGTGGCTTATAATTGGACTTGCAGTATCGCTGCAGGAGCTGCTCTGGCCAATAATGCTGCTGTTCATAGTCTATACCATAAACAACAAGGGCTGGAGAAGCGGCATACGCGAGATTGTTGGGGCAGGGGCCATCTTCATGCTGATAAATGGGTATTTCATCATTAGCGCACCATACAGCTACATATCATCAGTGTTACTTACTGTTGGCAACATACTGCCACAGCCATCGTCCTCCATAGGCTACCTAATAGCCTCGCAGTATCCAATAGGCATGCATTCGTATCCCATACTTATCGCCCTGTCTACGGCGCTGATGGTGATCGTATCGCTCTATGCCAACGACAGGAGGGCAATACCATTACTTGCAATGATACCTCTGCTGTTCATTAACCATCTGCTCTTGGTGTACTACATACTGCTGGCCCTCCTCTTTACGCTGGTATGCCGCATTGACTCTGGACACAGGCCAATAGGGCGGTTCAGATCGTACGTTAATACGGCCGCAGGCAAGGCCGCTGCCTACGTAGCTACGCTCGTTGTAATAGCGGCCATAGTTGCTGTTGTAGCTCTCTCCCATGCTTCTTATGAAAGCGGGTTCAGCATACATCTGTACAACCAGACCGCAGAGCTTCAGAATAATGGCACAGTGCTGTACCGTGCAGACGTGCTGTATGGCGGTCCAGGTACCAGTGCATACCTCGCATTCATGATAGAGTACCAGGGTCAGGGAGGGCTCTTCTACGGCCTTTCTGCACAGCGATTATTCAAAGGCAGCCTGAACTGCGCAGCCTATCCATGCGCCACGAATCCCAACCTGATGCACCTGTCAAACGGCATTTATGCCCTGAATGCAACCATACCATCCAACATAACTGCCGGTACTGCCTATCTCAACACCGTGATCTACAACAGCGGCCATTACTATGTGGGGCCTTCATTTACTGTCACTGCTCCTCCTGCAAGATAGTCACCTTTTTAATAGTTCTTTGAGATAGCAATCCGGTGTCCGGTTGGCAGGTGTGATAAGGGAATCCTGGAATGTCTACAGGGAGAGGATAGGCCTAGCCATAATATTCTCCATACCATTCGTGATAGCCTTCGCGATACCATTGCTCGCCCCGCTTCCAACCTACATAAGCGCCGGAGCCATATTCCTTAGGAGCGCAAGCATATTCGCGAACGGGAACATAGACCTGGTGAGCCTTGCAGTGATCACAGCATCGACTATATTCTCCCTTCTGTTCCTAAGCTTCGCCTTTGTGCTGATAAGCCTGCTGGTCAAGTCAAAGAGGACTCACTCGTCAGTTGGCAAGAGGGTATTCGAGGATCTTGAGAAGTACATATGGAAGGTGTTCGCCGTCCTGCTTGTATACACTCTGATACTCATGGTAGCTAGCATGGTTGGGTATGCACTTGGGATATCGACGCTGCTAACAGCCGTCGTTGGTTTTGTGCTCTTCCTTGTGATATTCTATGCTCCCAGCGCAATAGTTGTAGACAACAAGAAGGCGTCACGGGCGGTTGTTGACAGCCTGAGGCTTGTGCTCCACGAGCCGCAGTACTTCATCATATGGCTTGTGCTTGCTACAGTCATAGTGTCTCTTGTGGATGTGGCGTGCATAGGCTTGTTCGGCACCCTCTGGTCAAGGTACATAGCGCTGATCATAAACTCCCTGCTCGTAGTTCCGTATTTCGTCATCTTCCAGGCTCAGGCGTACATGGACAGGTTCAGGTTGCTTAGGCACTGAATTCACATGCCTGCCAGTTGCATAGCTGCCCATCGGGCAACTAAGCACCCAATTCCATTAATCATGTTCAAGCTGCGTCTGTAAACCTTTTTAAGCCCTCCACGCAACATATAACCATGCGGCTGCGAGCGGTAGCATCGGTCAGTGTCCTACTGTGCCTTCTTATTAGTATGTCATATGCTGCTACAGGCATACCTCCCACTCCAACAATACCTGTTCCTGCCGAGTGCAATGCCAGTCCTACCATAGCTCCAGTGTCTTTCAACTACTTCAATGCCGTTGCCATGGCGCTCCTGGCCCTTACTATATCTTTTGACGTAGTCGCAATAGGGTACATGATAAGCAGGCTCTTCCCGCATCTGGGCATCAGGAACTGGCTGCAGGGGGAGTACTGGGAGATAGGCAAGTCGGCGCTGATAATAATTAGCATCTATGCGATCATAATATTCATCGGCAACCTGGCCAATGCAATATCTCCAAGTCCGCAGACGGTTGGGGCTGGAGCTCCTGGCGTAGCAAACCTGGGTTACCTTATAAACGGCGCAGAGGGGTATCTATGCAGCGTAAATGCAAACGTTGTGAACATATGGGGCCTTTTGGGGCAGATGGCCTCTGGCACAGGGTTCTGGTCAACGCTCCAGGTCAGCTTCTATGTCCCATCCCCTACGGATCTTCTCACAACCATTGCAATCGGGATAAACTTCGGCGTCCTGTTCCTCCCATTCGGCAATTGGGCCCTGCAGACAGGAAACTTCCACATCGCATTCTTCGGTTCAATAATCAACGACCTCTCAAACTTCATAATGTTTCCATACACGTCCATGGAGATAGGCGTCATAACGCTGCTTCCTGCACTCGCTTACATAGGTTTGGCGTTCTTCATACCAATAGGCCTGGTGTTCCGCGCCCTTCCGTTCGTAAGGGGAATAGGCGGCACGCTGCTTGCCATAGGTGTTGCAATGGCCGTGGTGTTCCCTGCAGTGCTTGTGCTGTTCAATTATCCCGTCACGCAGGCTCTTGACAGCGCCCTTCCGCTGCAGCAGCCCTCTGCAGTTGTATCAGGTCCGCTCACATGCCCTACCATAGGTGGAGGGGTATTTGGCACAGTTGTGACTACAGTGCTTGGAACCGGATGTGCCCTTATAAACTCTGCAATAGGCACAATAGGCAATGTCGCGGATTCCATAGGGTCATCTTCTGCAGTATTCAGCACCAAGGCCATCTACCACTACATGAACCAGATACTGCAGTACGGGCTATATCTGATCGTGCAGCTCCTACTGCTTGCTATCGACATAATCATAATCTATCCGATAGTTGACAACATAGCTAGGGTATTTGGGGGAAGCATAAAGCTCTCTCTGGGAGGCAAACTGAGGTTGGCGAGCTGATGAACATCCTACCAATGGTACTTGCTGCTGCGCAGAATCCCTACCTGCAGGCCTGCACTTTCGGTGGCACCACCGGGGCTAGCGGCACGCTCAACACAAATTCCTGGATCCAGATAAACCTGCTTATCGTACTTGCATCGTTCATGATATCCGCAGCGGTATACTCGTTCGCCAACATATTTCCTGTTTCCATGCGCGAGAAGATGAAGGGCGCGGCGAAGTACGAGGCCTTCCAGGGCGTCATAGCCATAATCATAGTCATAATACTCATCGCAATAGCAGCGACAACATGTCAGGTAGGCTCATCTCTTACTGCATCTGCGGCTCCTGTGCTGCATGCCACATACCAGGACCCGATGCAGTTTGCGCAGCTCTACCTTGGCAATCTGATGTTCTCAAAAGGGCTGTCGCTATTCCAGCAGATATACTCAGAATCGGTACTCATAACAATAGCAGGAAACCTCGGCTCCGCTGTAGATGAGATAGTGAATACATATCTCTCTGCTTTCCTGCACGTGGAGCTTGGTACCGAACTGTTCACCATATACTACGGATTCAGCGGCGCTCTGGTGGCGGCCTTCACGCCCTTAATAATCGTGTCTTTCGGAGTGATATTCGTTGTGTACCTGCTGCTCTCATTAATACAGACTACTGCGCTGACTATTGTAGTCCCAGTAGCCATAGCAATGCGCTCAATACCTTTCGCCGGGCCCAAGCTCAGAGAGTCGTCAGACACATTCCTAGCCCTTGCCATAGGATTCTACTTCATACTGCCTCTTGCCATACTGTTCAATACCTACGTTGTAACGTGGATAAACACTCCGTGCACTGTTGCAGGGCAGGTGTGCAACCCATACAACCAGTACACGTTCCCCTACCAGCTTGGGGCCTCTCCGGCAAGCAACTTCTTCAACTCGCAGCCGCAGAGCTTCAACACCGGGAGCGGCCTACTTAGCGGCATACCGCTGACCACGTCATTCCTCTCAGGGGCGTTCTCTTCAGAAGGAGGGCTTTCGCAAGGAATAACCCTGATGTTCAGTACTTTGTTCAATGTGCCAGGGGTAACCATAGACTTTGGAATAAAGACTGCGGAGTACCTTTTCGAGGGCATAGTTATGATAGGCATTGACCTTGCAATAGTGCTGGCCTTTGCGCAAGGGCTTACCAAGGGACTGAATTCGGTAAACAGGATGATGGCCGTGGGGCCATTCTGGGGTAACGTATGAGACTTACGATAGCATTCGCAATTGCAGCTGCGTTGGTCCTCTCATCAGCCGCAGGCGCGCAGTCGAGCATAGCCACGAACTATAATGTATTCAACAACTGGATACCTGTCATAATCATAGCCTCCACACTGGCCGTGCTGTTGGCCTCGATATACTATATGATAGGGTGGCTCCTAAACAATAACAGGGTGAAGGCCAGCGCCATATCGGAGCTGCAGCACGCCGGCGCAAGCATACTCATCGTAGTGCTGCTAGTATGGTTCTTCTTTCTCATAGGCACAAGCTCCAGCATAAGCTTCTCCAGCATACTTGGAAGCGGGGGCACATCACAGATAAACAATATATGCAACAACATACTTCCGAACTCGCAGATAAGCACTTTCAATAGCGTATACCAGGACAACGCCCAGAACCTGCCAGGGCCTACCACTGCCGTATGCAAGTACCTGATAGACAGCAATGCAGGAGTCACTCCAGTCACAAGGCAGATTGACTACGGACTCGCCTCTACGTACGTTGTGTTCGCAAACATGAGCAATCAGTCGGCAATGGAGCTGAACTCGCTGTACAACTTCGACAGCCTGCTGTTCTTTCTCAGGAACCTGCGGCCTTTCATAGTTGTGTGCATACCTGCGGAGTGCGACCTCCCGGTTCCTGACGTTGTGCCCACACTGAAGCTCTCATATAATCCCTACGGCGGCTACGTGCTGCAGAGGGCGATAATGCCTGCCATAACCACTGAGGGCACAATAGCCCTGTATATGTTCGTCATACAGATGGTGCTCATCCTGATAGTGCTTATGGGATGGCCGTACCTGCTTGCAGGAGGAATAGTGCTGCGCACCATACCCTTCACGAGGAGAATAGGGGGACTACTGATTGCAGCGACAGTGGTCGCTGTAGTGATATACCCTACGGTGTTCCTCTTCGAATATTCATCGCTCAGCAACCTCAACCCCAACTCGTTCATAGGGGCAAGCTCCATACCTGCAGTATCGCTGTGCGGCTTCGGGCAGCTTGCGAACAGCGCTGGTAACAACGTGCTGTACTGCTACACTAGCGCCGATTCGCTCAAGACCAGCTACATACTTAAGGGTCTGACCCCTGCAAAAGGAACTGCCACCACTCTAAATGCGTGCTCAAGCGTATCGCAGGGCGAGCAGCCTTTCATCAGCGGGGGGAATCCATTCAGCACTGCGGCTACATGCTACGTGAAGCGCAACATAAACTTCTACGTGTATCCATACGCAGGCGACGTTATCAATCTGTACTCATGTAACATCCAGGCTGGCGCCACTACGATATGGCCTTTTGAGTCAGAGGCGCTTGCGCAGACTCTAGTGCAGGAGATATCACTGCCGGTAACTTTCATACTGTCGTTCTTCACCGGAATATCTCCGCTGTCGTCGCCTCTGGGCCTGCTTACTGCAAACAATGGCGCATGCGTGGCCAGGATAGGCCCGTACAACATAGCCGCGGCGCTTAGTGCCCTGGCAAATATGTATGGAATTATAGCGGTGTCGGCGTTCATAATTCCTATAATAAACGTATTGATGATGATATCGGCAATGGTGGGGATCTCTTCGCTGATGGGGGGAGAGACCACCATCATAGGGCTGAGCAGGTTCATATGAGTTGGATTAGATGGGATACAGGCAATTTGCACTAACGCTCCTGGCTTTCGCCGTGCTCATCGGCGCGTCAAACGCCATATCAGTAGTGAACTGCAACAACTTCTTCTCTTCATCAGCCTCACTGTCCCCAGCGGGCAATCTTGCCGCAATAACAAGCCCCGGAACCGGCATCTCATCGCTCGGCAGCTCGATGCTTACCATCGCAGTGCTGATAATACTAGCAATGCTCTCGATAGTTGGCGTCACATACGCAATAGGCACAGCATTCCATCTGGACCAGCTTATCAATTTCAGCAAGGCCGAGATGGTAGAAGCAGGGGGCAATCTCGCCATAATAGCCGTCATAGGCACAGCCATGGCATTCGCCCCTGCATCGCTGTCCTTCTTCTCCAACATAGCGACATCCTCAACAGGTGTGGGATCGGCTTCGTCAGGCACAGGCAGCATAAACACCATGTATGTGAATCTGTGCAATGACATAAACACAAATGTGATAACGTCCAGTCTGGAGAACTGGTTTGGCATATACGTGAATCTTATGGTAGCCAATGCATTCGCCACCTCATCGCCTCCGACAGGGGGATTCAGGATCTCCATAATGCCAAACAACTTCGGCGTGGCGTTCGATCCGTTCCAGGGAATCGCGCTGCTAATACAGCTGCTATGGGACGAGCAGACGATCTACTTCGGGGGCATGTTCATGGGCATGTTCATCATAGTGATACTGTTCACCATATACTACCTATTCCCACTGTTCCTCTACCTTGGCATAGTGCTGCGCTCCTTCCCATGGACGCGGCCTGCCGGAGGATCGCTTATAGCGCTGTTCATATCGTTTTACCTGATATTCCCGGCATTGATGTTCCCGTTCCTCGGAGTGACCGGGCACGGCCTTAGCGGCAAGGGCTTTTGCGACTCCAGCACGTTCAACACTACGTTCTCAAGCCTGTGCAATTCAGGGAGCTTCCTGACCACGTCAGGCAAGGAGATACTGGGCCTGATGGATTACAATTTCGGCGAGGTATACTACGAGAACGTATTCGCATTTATCCAGGGACTGCAGTTCATAGGCATAGACCTAATCGGATTAATAATCTCGCTAATAGTATCATACGAGATGGTAGAGAAGCTGGGAACAATACTAGGGGCGCCTTCGCTGCAGGGCGCCAGGATGCTCGGAAGGGTGGTGTGATATGCTAGAAGTTATAATTCCATGGATGCTGCAACTTGCAGTGTGCCCATTCGCTGGAGGGGGATACACCAACAATGTGGTCAGCTTCTTCTCCGCCACTCCCAATGTATGGTTCCCCATAGTGCTAATGGCCGTCTCTGTCATAATAGGCATTGCAGCGCTGTTCTACATGCTCTCCCCTGCGCTCGGAAGAAATGACATGAAGGTATGGGCAAGGGCCAAGATATACGACGGACTGGTCACTATAGTATTCGCGATAATCTTCGTGAGCTTCTCCACAATGCTCATATGCGTCAATCCTGTGACGCCCCTGAATTCGATAGGATTGCTGCCGCAGGCATGCAATCCTGCCAACGCAGGCGCAACTCCATCGCCGTCAAACGTAGCAGATATCTTCGGCGTGGCAACATGCGACATGTACCAATACAATACGGATCTTGCCCAGTTCAGCACCTCCCTGTTCTGGTTCTCGCTTGCAGGGGGCATAGCGCCGGCAATACCGGTAAATCTAGGCTACGGCGGAATAGGCATCAGCTTCACCATACAGCTGCTCCCGATAGTGTTCGTTCACCAATACATCATACCTTACATGCAGGTATACTACGCGCTTTCCATCGCCTCCTTGCTGCAGCAGTACCTGATAAGCTCATCAATGCTCCTGTTCAGCGCATTCATCATAATAGGTCTTATAGCAAGGTCTTTCGGGGTCACCAAAAGCTTCGGCGGGGCTATGATAGCCTTCGGCCTGGGCATAGGCGTTGTGTATCCGTTGATGGTGGGCCTTACGTACGGATTCCTTGACTCTGCAATAGCGCATGCGGCCATAGGCGGCGCCACCAGCGGGGTAGCCGTGCCGCTTGACACCCTTGGGAACTTCCTCGTGCAGTCTCTATTGAATATAGTCAATCCGCTTAATTATACTAATGCAGTGTTCAGCAAGATATTTGCTCCACTGATCATGTATGCTGGATTTATAGGAGCAGGGTTAGTATTCATACCGCTCCTCAATCTGGTGGTGGTCGACGCCTTCATAGTCGACTTCTCCAGGTCCATAGGGGAGAGGATGGACCTGTTTTCGATATTAACGAGGATACTATGATGCCAAAGAGGATAACATTCGCCCTGGCCATTGCGTTTGTAGCGGTGCTCTGCATAACCGGCCTATTGCACGCGCAGGGCATACTTAGCCAGTACTGTGGAAATCCTGCTGCCGGAGGAATAGTAGAGAATGTGGCTCCGTGGTACTGCAAGTACATAAATCCCTCAATAATAAGCGAATGGCACAAGTACTTCCCGCTGATGATGGTCGCTGTGATGTTCTCCTATTCAATAGCGGCTGTCCTATTCATGTTCGGAGTGGCGTTCAGAAACGACAGGCTCAGGACGTTTGGCACAGGAGAGCTGTACGAGGCCACAGCAACGGCAATGATGGCGATACTGTTCGTGTTCATAAGCGCTGTCATGTTCGGCATACTCCCGGCAGTTACTGCAGGCCCGATCAATCCGTTTGATGCATCGCTTACTTACATAGCAACCACTCTGAACACAACATACACCACTGCATCCCACGTCTTCTACCTTGGCACCCTGGGTTACAGCTACACCAGCTTCAAGCTCGAGGGCGAAGTTGGCGGATTCAACTTCCCTACCATACCGCCGGTGTGGGCTCTCGCCTTCCAGTACCTGTTCTTCTGGCCGTCATGGGTCGTGGTGGCGTTCATGTTCGAGGCGATGCTGTCGCTGTACACGCAGTTCTACCTGATAATATTCTTCATGTACGCCGCAATACCTGTATTCCTTGTGCCTGGAATCATATTCAGGGCTCTGATACCTACGCGCAACCTGGGCGGCATGATGATAGCCATGGCCATAGGATTCTACTTTATAATGCCTACCCTGTTCTCGATAGCATACTACTACACATCGACCAACATCTACACGCAGCTCTCGCAATCGCAGACTGCGCTCAACAGATATGGCGCATCCCCAAGCGGCCTCATAGACAATTCCCTGTCAGCCAGCGCCCCTCTCGTATCGACCATAGGGCAGCTACAGAGCACTTTCGGGGCATTCTGGCTCTCCATACTGTTCTTCCCAGCGCTTATCATAGCTCTCACATATGCGCTGGTGACCCAGATAGCCGAGATACTGGGGGGGATGGCAAAGACCTCGGGAAGGCTGCGCACACTTGTCTAGGCGCCTAGGTAGGTATTTATATGAAAATGCCTCCTGTAATATGTTGATCGCATGTTATTGGTTCTGATGGCTATATTGCTGTCCCTGGGGGCCATAAACGGCCTTATTCCAATAATAATCATACTCATACTTCTAGTCGCTGCCGCTGGCCTGAACAGGGGATACAGCCTGTTCAACTTCTTCGGCATAACAACGTTCAGCGCCATCAATCCCGCAGGAAAGGCCTCGCTGGCAGGGAAGAATGCATTCGTGCTGCCCCTATTGGGCCACCACGCTGGCGAGCTAATGGTGGGCAGCAGGCTGCGCGCCGCAAAGGGCAGGAGCAAGAGCGCGAAGTTCACCGGAAAGACGCTTATAGGGGCTGCAGGAGGGAGACCGCCACTGCCTAAGAGGGCAGCGGCAAGAATTCTGGCTCCTATGGCAGCTGTAATGCCGACCGGCGGCCGTGCTACAATGTTCAGGCGGCGTACTGGAAGGCGCCTCAGAAAGGTCTTCACAGGGGTCCCTGGCAAGCCAACGGGCGCCAGGAACAGGCTCAGGAAGATGGGCAGCTGGACTGCAGCCAAAGCGAGTGGAGTAAATGCTACTCTTGCAGGATCTTCTGCGCTGTACGGCAAGACCGTGGGTAAGGCTGTTTCGGGGGTGTCTAAGACCTCGTCAGCGCTCAAGCGCAGGTGGCAGGGAAGGTCCAGAAAAACGAAGGTAGCTATGGGCGGCGCGTTAGGGCTGGGGATATTAGCAGTAAATCCTATCCTGGGATTGTCGTATGGTGTATTGCGCTCAGGCCATGCATACAGGCTAAGGAATACCCGCTTCCAGGCAAATGCCTCTGCAAAGAGGCAGGACAGCCATTTCGTTAGGAATCTCGACAAGAGGCTTCCGCAACACATTAGGGGAGTAGGCAGCACCGTGGCTCTGATGGGCGTACCTCCGCTATACCTGGGTTACAGGGCATCCCAGAAGGCCGTCGATGTCGGATACCGCAAACCCATAGAGAGGAGCAAGATAGCTGCTGACAGCAGGTACGATAGCGCGCGCGATATAATAGCAGTACACTCAGCAAAGTATGCCGGTGATCTGTCCCAGATGACACGAAAGGAGCACAAGGCCATGGAGAAGGCCGTGATTGACGAGGTAAAGAAGATACATTATGCCGCAGCAAAACCCGGCTCTTACGACCATTCCATAACATCTGCCGCGCTGCTTGGCATCTACCATGCCATGAAAGGCCCTCAAGGCGGATACGATTTTACTGGTTACGGGGCGCCAGCAGCGAGGAGCGCTGCTGGTCTGGCATCGCCTGCAGTCCTGGTTCCAGGAGGCGCGCTCGCCCCGATGAAGATACGGGACTTGCCAGCTAAGGTACGCGAGAAGATATCCGAAGCGGGCACGAAGCCGACATCGACTCCTTATACTAGGGCGTACAGGGGCATTACTGGCATGGCCGGTGTGGCCGCAGCAACAGGCGGCTTAACTGCTGGCTCTATAATGCGCAACCGCAGCCTTACTAGGGGCATATCGCAGGCTAAGGAGGACAGGCTTGCTGCTGCAGGAAGCCCGAATGAGACTGCTGCCAGCATGCTCAGCGGGGCAAGAAGAGAGCATCTCAAGCGCCTGAGCAATCCTGAGCGCATAGATGCATTCATGAGAAAGTACGAGGACAACCTGAGCGACAGGCAGTCTGAAGTTACCAGCCTCAACAACGAGGCGACGCGCCTTTCAAATGCAAGCGCAGTTGCGGCGCGCGCAGCGCGCCACGAAGACGCAGCGCGCCTGGCGAAAGAGGCAAAGGAACGCTCAGATGAAGCTGCACAGCAGGCCAAGATCCTATCCGACAAGCAGAGGGAGCTAAACAGGATTCATGTGACAGCAGCGTCAAATGCATTCACAAGCCAGTCCACACTGCAGGACCTGCATGACAATCACGGGGCCGCAAACGCGGACCTGCGCACGGCCCTTGCAGGCAACTCGCACACTCCTGTCGATGTGCTCAGGACAATAGCAACTACTGGCGCTGCCGGGGAGAAGCTGGCAGCGGCTTCGAATCCAAGCACCCCAAGGGACGTGCTGGAGACCATGGCTGCATCGCCTTACAAGGACATGAGCGAGGGGGACATAAGCAAGGCCCCTGCCGGCCGCGCGACAGACATGCGCGATGAAGCAGAGATAGCCAATACTGCTGACAGAACGCTCAAGGAACGCATGGCCATCGCAAGGGACACGAGCACAGCAAAGCCTGCGCTGGATGCCATCGCAAGGGGCGGCAGCAGCGAGGAAAGAGTCACTGTGGCATCCAATTCCAGCGCATCAGAAGAGACTCTGGATAGCATCGCAACAACTGGCAATGTTGCAGAGCAGCTCTCTGTGGCTTCGAACTCAAGCGCTTCAGAGACCACGCTAAGGAGCCTGCAGGCCAGTGCAAATGTGGGTGTCAGCGCAACAGCTGCAGAGACGCTCAGAAAGAAGCTTTCCAGAAAGCGCTCCTAGAGCCAGCGTCTGGCATGTGCACGGTTAGCTTTTAATAGTTTATATTGTTAGTATAAACCAGTGGTCAGTTGCCCAGCAGCAATCAAGAAATGGTAATCTTCATTGTCATCGCTGCGGTTGGTTTCGTTTTTGCAACGCTTACTGGGTTGCCTCCAGCCAGCCTGAGCCCGGTGGCTCTACTCTTAGCCATCATAGCGCTTATTGCCGCTGTGCTGGCATTCGCGACCAGGTACTACTACTACCTGTATGCGCCTGTGCTGCGATCCAAGAGCGGCAGCGTGGTGCTAGATCCAGACGATGCCTTCTACATGTCGCAGAACGGCAACGCGATACTGGTAAGGAAGGACAACCTCATATACGCGACATCATTCATCAAGGTGCCTGTGTACAGTTCGTCCACCGAGATGAATGACGAACAGAAGTTCAACTTCTCCAATGTGTTCTCAAGGATGGTAAGCATAAGCAAGACCCCGATAAAGGTGACCTCGCAGCTCTACTCCATAAACAAAGACGATTACATAGCCAGGGTGACTTCCAGGCTAAACGAGGCCGAGGCCAGGTACAACGCCATACAACTTGACAAGAACGCCAGCAAGCCCCAGCTCGACAGGATAAAGGGGGAGGTGACGATGTGGCACAACCTGCTTGACAGCGTCTCAAAGGCAAACTCGCAGGCCCTTGATGTGTATGCGGCAGTCACCGTATTCGGAGGCACAGAGGAAGAGGCGATGAACATGATATCGCTCAAGGCCGATGAGGTTGCAGCAGGAATAAGTGCAACTGTGGGGGTGAGCGCATCAGTGGTAACTGGGGCGGACATGCTTGTGCTGGTGGAGCCTGAATACATGATACCGCCTACGACCATAAGCGAGCTCATGAGGTACTCGCAGAACCAGCAGACGCAGAACATGATGTGATGGGATGGACGAGAAGACGATAATACACATAGCCCTCTCAGTGCTGGTAGTTCTGCTAGTAATAGTCAACGGTGTCAAGTACGGCGTAGTCGGGCTAATAATAGTTGTCTTCGGGTTCGTCTCCCTGGGCCTCATACTGCTCATAGCCTTCGCAGACTTCCTGATATTCCCCGCATTCACAAAGCTGCTCAATATAGTCATAGTGCCTTCAAAGGGCTACATAATACCAAAGAGCCAGGATGCAATAATAAAGTACTCCAACGGCATATACTATGCGACAGGATACCTAACAGCAAACATCTACAACTACATATTCGCGCAGGAGCAGGTGCAGGAAGAGGACATGGCCCTGGCAGCTGCGCCTGACAAGTGGGAGAAGGCCATAATGAACATACACTTCCCGTTCAAGTTCAACATAGTGGCCGTTGCCGAGGAGGTGCAGCACTACAGGGAGGAGCTTGAGGCCAAACGCGGCCTTCTGGAGTTCCAGTACTCTAAGGAGACACAGGGAAGCAACCCCAATCCAATGGGCCTTGAGACAATACAGAGGCAGATAAATGTGATACAGGCAAGGATAGACAGGATAGGTGAAGGGGAAAGACCGGTCAACAGCATAATGTATATAGAGAGTACTGCGGTAGGCGTGAGCCAGAAAGAGGCGATGGACAGGCTCACAAACCAGCTCAACGAGCTCTCCACGGTATTCAACATATTCGACCTGAGCATAGCCCGCATAATGGGCAGGGAGATGTACCTGGTGCACAACTTCAATTACAGGGTACCTAGCATCGGCGAGCTGTCTTCGGAGTTTGACCAACAGAAGTGATCATATGGGACTAATAAAGATGCAAAAACTGATGAGCAACGAACTGGCCAAGAGAACCTTCCTATCAAGGCCTCCAGAGCCGCCGCCAGAGTTCCTGCTCAACGACCCCACGGATTCAATATTCGTGGGCATAACAAAGAGGTTCGGCGTGCCGTTCACCTGGACGTTCAACAACCTCACAAACCCGCATATATCTGTGGTGGGAATAACAGGGTCAGGAAAGAGCTTCTTCGTAAAGACGTTCCTGACGCGCGCAAGCTACGTGTGGGGGACTAACGCCATAATAATAGACTGGGCCGGGGAGTACAGGGGCTGGGTCAAGCAGAGCGGCGGCACCATAATATCGCTGGCAAAGGGCGACTACATAAACCTGATGGACCTTGCTGGCATGAAGCCGATAGACAGGTCAAAGCAGATAATGAACTCGCTTGACATACTCACCGACATAACCGGGTTCCCTGAGCAGCGAAGGCTCACGGCGGAGGCCGTGGAGCAGGCGTACCTCAATGCAGGCTTCATACTCTCAAGCCTGCCTACTGGCAACAGGCCTGCGCCGACGCTCAAGGACGTTGCAAAGCTGCTGGAGGAGAAGCTCCAGGAAGGCACCTACGAGTATCCTGCGGAGCTCGAGAATGCGATATACAGGCTCAGGCAGTTCTCAAGGGAGGGCGAGGACTACTTCGCCAGGAAGAGCACCATAGATCTCGACAAGCTCATATCATCAGGGCTCGTGGACCTCGATCTGTCGGGCCTGCCTGACGAGAGGTTCAGGGCGCTTGCTGCGCTGTTCATGCTCCAGACGCTCAAGGAGAAGATGAGATCCGAGGGATGGAGCGCAGTAAAGGGCCTCAAGGCAATAATAGTGCTGGACGAGGCGTGGAAGGTGGCCAGCGATGACAGGAGCGATGCGATCACGATAGTAAGGGAGGGAAGGAAGTACCAGTTCGGCCTAATAGTCGCTTCGCAGAACCCAACGGATATCAACGAGGCCATATTCTCAAACGTAGGCACCAACATAATACTCAGGATAAAGTTCCAGAAGTTCATGGACTACATACAAGGGTCGCTCAACTTCTCTCCGTTCATAAGGTCGGAGATAAGCAAGCTTGGGGTTGGCGAAGCCGCAATAGACATGTCGTTTCAGACCTCTGCGCAGTTCCCATCAACGTTCATACTCAACAGGGTTGTTGGAGAGGTGCCTCTTGATGTGTACACAATAACGCTGGCAGACCTGCTCTCGGAATCGGAGAACAGGGACCAGACCCTGCAAAAGGAGTACTCGTTCGAGAAGCTGCTGCTCACGTCGAAGTTCATAGAGAGCAGCATAAACAACGATATAATAGATGCAGTGTTCAAGCAGCTCGATGCAAGGACAAGGCTCGTGGACCTCAAGGAGTTCGTCAAGATACTGATCAGCGAGAGGATGACCAAGGAGGCCATAGTGTCCCTGCTCAGGGCCATAGGCATATCGGACAACATAATAAGCAGGGCTTTTGTATATAGTGAGTGATAGAATTGGCAGGATCGCTGGGGATAAGCAAGCTGGAATTCAAGAAGCTACTGGCCAGCTTCAAGGTCGGGGAGAAGAACATAGAGCAGATAGTGGGCCAGCTGGACAAGATGCACAGCCACGTCAACGTGCTCATGTTCACGGACATGCTGCTTAGGACCGGCCTTCATCAGAGCGATGTCATAAACATACTGCGAAGGATAGGCATAGACGATGTATCCGTCTCAAACGTGATGGATGCGTTTGAAGAGGAAAGGATAAAGAACACCTTCGGAAAGATAGTGGAGCTTACAATAGAATGATGAGATGCCAGCGAAACCAAGCTACTGCATAATGTGCGGGAAGAGGAGGGACGGACTTCCTGTCGCCAACGACCATATCATAGACGCCATAAGGCTGTTCAAGAGAAATGTCACAAAGAACGAGAAGGGCAGCAGGCTCGTGGTGTGCAGGGCATGCTATGCCCAGTACAGGAAGAGGAGGGACAAGTACACTTCAAGGCAGATAATGTACGTTGCGCTTGGAGTAATATTCATGATTCTGAGCCTGTTCATGGCCCCTTCAATATCAACGTTCCTCATAGCTGCGGTGGTGCTCCTGATCATGTACCTAATGTCCCTGCTGAATTACACTCCTGCGCTGGAGATACCAAGGCACGGAACAAAGAAAGGCTATAAAAATGGCCAGCATGAATAGAGTATGGTGGTATAGTGGCTAATGCTCCGGATCCAGCATCACAGAACGCCAGCCCATCGCAGCAGGTCTCGCAGCCAAAGGTTGAGGAGTTCTCGATATCAGGCAAGCTCAATGGCACAATGGGCGATGTTAAGGCGGCACTGGGGAGCCTGCCGTTCTATCTGTTCAAGTCATCAGACTCCGGGCTGGACCTGATAAAGGTGGAGAGCAGGAGCATAAACCGCAGGCCGTACCTATTCCACATAATAAGCATAAAGCCCGACGGCATCGATATCACATATTCAATCATACCGGATTCCAGCGTCAGCCTGCGGCGCGCAAGCGTGCTTAAGAGCGTAGCCGCCATAGTCTCGATTCTTGACGGCAAGTACTCTCTGGACCAGCTCAAGTTCATACAGTACATAGACTCCGTGCTTGACGGGCTTCTATCAGGCCTCTCGCAGAACTACACCACACTGTACAACAGGTACGACTCGCTGCTATCCGAATACAGGGAGACAAAGAGGCTTGAGATAGAGGTATCTGCTGCAAACAGGAATCTTACGATACAGTCAGCGCAGCTCTCGGAAGAGAACAAGGTGCTCAAAGGCCAGCTTGCATCGCTGCAGAAATACAGCGACGAGTCGCTCATGGCACTGGTGGAGGACTGGATAACCGTTCACAACAGCTCCATAGACATAGTTGAGTTCTCCAAGTCCCACGGCGTGTCTCCAACAAGGGTGGAGCAGATACTGGATAAGATGGTATCACTGGGATACCTGGAGCTCAAGGGATAGGTGCTTTGAATGGCATACATGGCTACTATAAACAGGAAGTTCAGTTACGTAAGGATATACGCGATAAAGAAGAAGCCCTCAGGAAACCAGAACGCATTCTCTAAGCTGGTAGAGTCTCTGCTGCAGAAATACGTTGTGAAGAAGGGCGGCGAGGCTGAAGGGAGATGACAGTAGGAGCATCCAAGTCAGCGCTGCAGGAAATGGCTCCTGAACCCAGCGCCAGTGGCATGAGCGGAAAGATAAAGCTAGC
The DNA here is from genome assembly GCA_027314465.1 of Microcaldota archaeon. GTDB lineage: Archaea > Micrarchaeota > Micrarchaeia > Micrarchaeales > CABMGC01 > JAJZNA01. The sequence goes on along the minus strand of DAHVAU010000004.1, from coordinate 15,460 downwards.
GATAGTTGCAGTGCTTGTGGCAGTAGTGCTAATGGCCTTGCTTGTGCTCTACGTGGGGCAGCAAGTTGCTGCCATACAGGTCGCGCCTCCGGCCGCATCCGGGCCGATATATGGGGGTCTCACAACAGACTACTACGGAGCGCTTACGTACAACTACTCGAACCAGCTCGTGGAGTATGCCCGTGTTGCATACACAAGCAACAATGTCGCCGCGGCTAACCTGTCTCTCACGGTGTACACATCAAAGCCGGTGATGCCAATATACGTCATAAACGTGGAGAGCTACTGCGTGCAATGCTTCCTCCCCTCAACGCTGTTCAGCACTCTCAACAGCACGCTGTCGCACTCAGGCCTGCTGTTCAACGCATCGAGCCTCAATTACATCAACATAAATCAGATGGACGCCATACCCAAGAGATCCATAGTCATAATAGCTTCAGGGCTTATGCCCAACATACTGCTCCCTAATGTAACCTACACTGAGGGCTGCCAGAGGTACTCAAACACAACACTGCCAAATCTGCTCTCCAATGGCGATGTCGTGCTGTACGTAGGCAGGAATCTGTCAAGGTCAGTCTCATGCACCGGGCAGATAGCGCAGAACAGCAATGCTACTGCAGAAGCGCTGAAGATGCCGTACATGAGCTACTACAACAGCACGGGATTCGCCAATACGAGCAACTCCAACTACACGTACAACAGGCTCATACTAAACACGCCCACGTTCAGGTTCGTGCCTGGCCTCTCGTTCGGCTCTGCAACTTCTGTATCAGTGCTCAACGGTACGTTCATAGCCCTGAGCAACTATCCCTCGGCGGGGTGGAACAACAGCGCCCTGAACCTCTCGTCAGACATAGCCACCGTTCTTGCGTCAAGGTACTGGATCCCGTTCATAGCTCACGGCTTCACGCCTCTGCCGCAGTCGTCATCGGGCAACTACACGATATTCACGCTCAACACCCTGATACCTTACTCTCCGAGCGTGTCGGACATAATAAATAGCTCGTACTCGCTAGTATTCCTCAACCTGTCAAATGCCAACACCACAAGCAAGTTCGAGTCAGAGTTCAGGATCAGGATGAAGCAGAACGGAGAGATAGGGCTCCCTCCAGTCGTCGGCCTCTCGCAGCAGGCCCAGATAAGCACGCAGGTATTCAATTCAACGCACGGCAGCGCTGTCATAGCCTACGTGCCCCTTGTGGATATGAACTTCACGCCTGCGCCGCAGGCCCCAATAAGGATAGGGCAGGTGGGGGCATCTACGCTCTACTCATACCAGTCCTTCGAGCTGCCAAGCGGCTACTACATAGCCAGGCTGGACGACCAGCAGAACAGGACATATTCATCAGCACTGTTCCAGGTAGCAAATGCCACAATAGCTCCTGTAGTGCTTAATTTCAATAACGGCACCTTCCTGTTCACTGCATACAGCAACGGCGTGCCAATATCAGGCACTGCATATACTGCCAGCGTGAGTGGGGCATACGCTTCGCAGGGCACCATAACCGGCGGAGACATCAGGTACTCACTGCCTAACGGCGCTGCTCTAAGCCACGGCAACGGCACATTCGAGATAATGATACTGGGCAGCAACTATTACGTGCCCTACCAGTATCAGGGCGCAGGTCTGAACATACCTCCGCTGTACATAGCCTTTGCAATAGCGCTCGTGTTCATAATAGTGCTTAACAGGGTGCTGGTGCCTAACAACGTAGAGCAGTACTTCGTAGATGTTCCAGAGATAAAGATGAGCACGCATGAGAGGGCTATGGAGTCCCCTGACGCAGTGGTGGCGGTGTTCGACAAGGTCAATTCATTCTACCACTGGAGGTTCATGCCGCTCACCCCTGAGGAGATGCGCTCGGGGGTAAGCAACTTCATAAAGTACGGGAACACGCGCATATCAATAACGCTGAGAAATACCTATGCGCTGCTCAATGTGCTCATAAAGAAGGGGCTTGTTGAATCTGCAGGAGACTACTATGCGCCTTCGGCATGGGCGGCGCAGTCGGGCCACAGCATAGATTACCTGGTCATATACCGCAAGCTCAGGGACTACTGCATAGCAAACGCAATGATGTTCACTGAGATGGACGCATCCTCTAAGAGCGATATGATAATAACCAACAAGGGCACGCAGAGCTACATCAAGATCTATTCAGACACTGCCAAGATAAAGGACATAGAGATAAGCCAGCGCTCCAGGAGCTACATAGTGTTCCTTGACCAGGAGAAGAAGCTAAGCTTCATGGACAAGCTGTACAGGTCATACGGGAACAACGCAGAGATTATCAAGCTCGCCATAAGATACGGGAATGTGAAGCTCGTCGACGCCGGGGACCTTGAGCAGATCAAGGTATAATCCTCACATACCTTATGCCATCATCACTGGCTCTGCGCCGTGATCTGGGCCTCTGATCTCTTTACCTGCGCAAATAGCTCACTGGCCTTTTTCTCCTCTACGCCAAGCAGAGCTCCTGCCTGCTGCACCTTCTTAAGCCCGGCCATTCCGGGTATTTCGTTGGCTAGCTGCACTGCCTGATTAGCATAACGCACTGAAAGCTGCGCGAAGGCTGTTATCTGCTTATTGTACGAGCCCAATAGATACTGGCTGTACTGCAGGCTCATGGATATTGCAGTATTGCCAAAGGTTATCGCCCTGACCTCCTGCATCTCCAGGCGCTCGCCCACAGGCGCGCGTAAATGTGTGCTCTTCGCAGCGCTCGTTCCCTGCCCACTGCTTGCTGCAATGTACGGGTATGTGAGTCCTTCCTTGGCGCTCGCCACGTTTAGCTTGTACTGGTTTATCGTATTGGCAAGTATTACATTGGCACCGTGGACCAGGCCAACAAGACCATAGCTTGCCGCTGTGCTCCGCGCCTCCTGGGCATAGTTCTTCGCCCACTTGTCAAATGTCATCCTGACCTTCGGGGAGACGGAATCAAACTGGTCATTATACATTGCCTCTGCCTGCCAGAACCTTCTCGCTATGTAGTCCCTGGCCTTTGCAGAAATTGTGTTTGAGGTCTGATTGGCCCCTGCCCTGGCTGCTCCCGGGTCTGTGACTGCCCCAAGCGCTATTCCAAGAACTGCCACTGCAGCTGCAGCAGCGATTTTCCTGTGCATCCTCTTGGGCTTTTGGGCGCTGTGCAGGTGCTTATTCCTCTTCTCTTCTATTCCGGTAATGCGCGCATCTCCGGATCCCGATGCCGCTACATAAGTGACTGCTCCTGTCGCTCTGTCCTTCCTAAGGTGCTTTGGGCGCTCTCCAGTAATGGGAGATACTACTGATCCATTCCCAGCCAAGGCCACTGCTGTATCGGGATCCATCTTCAGGTGCGCAGGCGGTAAGTACCTTCTCAGGTGCAGCGCATTCTCGCTGTGCCTGCGTAACACCATTGCCTCTGCCACCAGCTCTACCATGCCTGTCTTCTGTCCATTCTTCAGGTGCGCAGGCTTCGCATGCTGGTGAATCTGGCTGTTGCTAATGTGCTGATCATGCCTTAGGTGCTTGGGTACGGTCTTGCTAATCATGGGTATCACTACTTGTTCAAGATTCTATTCTTCTTCTCTTCTGCCGTGATATATAAGGCTTCTGAGAGGTCTTTATAAAACGCATTAACGGCGCTGGGTTGCAGCGTCTGGCCATGCCCGGAACGTATGGCACTTAGGTCATTCGTCTTCAGGACCGGCTTCGCCTTCCCCTGGCTCGCTCCTGGCGTCATCCGCGCTATCCACAGCGGCTTCAGCTTCCTCTTCAGCGGCATTTGCTGCAGATTCTGCCTCTAGCAGCTTCTTGTATCTCCTGTCTATGAGCGAGCGCAGCTCGGTCTCTATGGACTTCTGCTGCTTGCCTGTAATCTCGCTCAGGTTTATCGAGAGCTGGTTCACGTACCTCATTACGGTCTGGTACTTCGATGCTTGTATGTTCCTGTTGCGCTCTCCGCTCATGTACCTCTGCAGGCCCCTGGCGCAGTCCTGCACCGCAAGCTTTATCTCGTCCACCACCTCCGGCTCCTGGGATATGGCCTGTTTGCCCACCCCGGAATAGGGGACGTACACGCTGGAGACATTGACAAGCACGCTTATAGGCTCGTTCTCGAACTCCTTTATGCCGTACCTCTTCCAGTCTATGCTTGCAACAGCTGTCGTCACAGCGCATATCGATCCGTCGAACAGCAGCGGTACCTTGTTTGCGAACCTTATGAGCACCCCTTTTGAGCCCCCCTCGCCCACCCCCTTCCCGGCGTTACCTCCGTAAGCTATTCCTGCCTCTACGACGAATGGTATGCCTCCCCGAAACACCTTCGGGCGCCTCTCAACCACGCTCATGAACTGCGGATTAAGTATGTTCTTTATCGTCGCCTTTATCTGCTCCTCGCCTATAGTCGAGAGTGAATCAAGGTCAGGAGCCAGCCACTTGATCTGCTTGAATGCGTTAACCAGCTTCTCAGACTCGTCCCATGTGAGCTGCCTTGGCTCCTTGTCGAAGTCGAAGCCAGGCATCATGCCCTTGAGCTCGTCAACCTTGCCCTGGCTGAGCCTGGAGAACGTCTCCATGAGGAACATGGATATCTTCTTGCTCTCGCTGTGGTGCGCGAACTCCAGAAGATCGTTGGTACCGATTCCAAGCGGGTGCGGCTTAGTCACCTTGGGCTTCTTTGGCATCTCCAGCACCGACCTCACGAAGTTGTACTCCTTCCCCTCCGGATCTGCGAGCTTTATGCTGGCATGAGGGTTTGAGAGCGCAGTGCGCCTAAGGTACTCGTATATGCCGTGCTCGCTGTTCTCGTACTTCACGTCCCCGAACTCCCCGTATATTGTGACTCCCCTAAAAGAGTTGTCCATGCCGCGCATGTTTGTTATGAGAGGCCTGTTCGACTTTATGTCGATGGTGAGGTCGCATTCGTAAGCGGATCGTCCTGTCCCTGATTTTATATGTATGGCCTTTCCTGTAGTTATCTGGGAGAACAGCGTGCAGCCAGACCCTCCTATTCCCTGCTGTCCCCTCTGCTGTACGTATCTGTGGAACTTTGTGCCTGATAGAACCGTTGCAAGCACCCTGCCCAGTATATTTTGGGGTATTCCAGGACCGTTGTCGCTTACCTGCACAGAGTATTTGAACTCTGAGAGCTGCTTTATCTCCACAGCTATGTCCGGGAGTATTCCCGCCTCTTCGCATGCGTCCAGCGAGTTGCTCACGTATTCGTGCACCGCTGTGGTGAGTGACCTCACCTTGCCCGAGTATCCGAGCATCTGGCTGTTCTTCCTGAAGAACTCTGATATGGAATGCGTCCTAAGCTCCTTGAATATTGTATCTGCGTCAACAACCTTGGTCTCAGCCATGCGTCTCACTGTTTATCTTCCTCTTCTCCTTCTCCATCACTGCGTAGGCTGTCTTATGCGTTCCTCCGCCCACGAGAATCTTTATCGCGGCATCGGCTATGCGTACTTCGTCTATCCTGCCTATCGTGCTTATGGTGTTGCCATACACTACTATCTCAGCGCCGCTCACAGACTCTATGTACTCCTTGGCCTTGCCATCGCTGCCTATGAGCCTGGCCTTTACCCTTGCCAACTGGTCAGGGTTCCTGAACTCGTCCTTGAGATTGATTGTCTGGAAGAAGTAGTCCTCATCAAGAAGCTTGTAAGCCTTGCTGATCTCAAATCCCCTCCCAAACGCCTGGAGCACGTTCTTTGCGTTGTACTCGTCATACGGCTGCCCGTTTATCGTCACTTCGTTGTCTGTAAGGTCTACGCTGCACTTGAGCCTGTCCTCAAGCCTCTCAAGGGTCTTCTTGTCTAGTAATGACGCTCTCTTGTGCGGGATAAGTATATGTTCCATAAGCAAGCCTGGTGGGAGTAGTATGTTTTTATTCTTCCGTGCCAAACTTCTATAAAGATATTGCTTGGTATACGATGCGCCTCTGCAATTACCTGCAGCCAATCACTGCGCAATCAAGTAAGCACCACTGGCGCAAGCCCTAATGGGAACAGCCAACAGGGCGCTTCTGTAAAGGGGAAGTCATTCTTATCCCAGATCGGCCCGCTTCGTATTGGCAGATCCCAGGTCCACATGTCTCATTGCAACATCTTTGATGCTGATTCAACTATCAGATGCCACCATAACAATCCCCTCCACAGCCCCCTGATACCTGCCTATAACGCCGGAAAACTATCAGGGCAACGCTCATGGCGCACATATGTTCGTTCCTCAAGCGGAACTGCATTTCGTATCTGGCATGTCCTGGAGTGTGTATCATAATGGGTGCATAACAGCAACCATATCCATACCTGCCTCTAAATAGCTGCAACGTCACTCCTACTGGTCTGCACGGAGTTTATTTCAGGTGCACACTGCTCTCCCTAGGCAATACGACGTAAGCTGCAAGCTGCACGGCAAGGCAGCTTTAAAAATGTTCTATTCCATAAGATGATTATTCATGGGCCATGCCGGCCGCATGCAATGAACCTGTTTTTGGCATCAGTTCGAATAGTGGACAACCCACAAAATCAAGAAAGGTTTAAATATCCTTATCCTAATAGATATGATTCGTTCATGATTCTTTCATGAAGCGCTCATGAAGCCTTCATACTGGAATCATGCATCGAGCAGATGATTGGGTTGGCCGTGAACAAGGATCAAATAGAAGATGAGATCTCCAGGCTTAAGAGTGAGGTCAAGGCCTTGTCAATGAAGAACGAGAATTCACCCGACAGGCAGCTTGAGAGATCTGCCGATGAGGCTCTTGCATCCACCCTTACCAGGCTAATGGAGGAGAGGGAGAGGACCAACAGGGCGCTTCTGGCAATAACCGAGAAGATAAACAAGATGGAGCAGCAGTGGAGAGAGGCCTTCGAGGCCCAGGAGTCGTACGCGACTCCAATTCAGCAGGGCCAGATGGAGGTGGCGGTGTCGCACCTCGATGGCATGATACTTGACTTTGTGAAGACCAAGGGCATGGCATGCGCCGATGACGTAAAGGAATATATGGGATACAGGGGCAGGAATGCGGCGTGCAACAGGCTGAACCGGCTTGTGCTCTCCGGATTCCTGGTAAAGACACAGCTTGGTCACAGGGTCTATTACCGAATTGATGCTGGCAAGGCGACTAACGCGCTAATCATATCACCTCCACAGTGAGAGAAAGAGGCCCGCAATCTTCTTCCCCATGCGGGCCCTTTCCCTTCTAATGGATTGATTGCGCGACGGGCAATGGCCAGATGCCTACAGACTATGTAGGCATCAAATTGCCTATGTTTCCCTCCTCAGCCTCAGCCTCAGGCTCAGGCATTTAAGCATTATGCGGCAATTAGGTCATGATGATGGAGAACATATGCGTGATATCGCATGCCAGCGACATAGACGGTGTAGGGAGCGCCGCGCTGATACGCAGAAAGTACGCTGTGCCGCTCAAAAGGCTCTTCTTCTCAGACTATTCAAAAAGTTCACTGGAATACGTGGACAGCAGGCTAAGGCCGCTGTATAAGTCAGCAATCACGCTGTTCCTTGCGGATCTTGGTACCAACGAGTCGCTCATAGAAGGCTACAGGCACATTCTGGAATCTGTGCTAAAGGGTGGGGGAAAGGTAATATGGCTTGATCACCACCCCTGGCCCAAGCGTGCAATAGACGAGCTTACTCCCCTCTGCGAGCTAGCAGTGGTAGGGGAGAACGAGCGTTTCTGCGCAACAGAGATAACCTACAGGGAGCTTGGCTTCAAGGACAGGTTCACAAGGCAGTTCGTCAGGCTTGTACACTACTCAGACTTCAACATAACTCCCAAGTCGAGCAAGGATTACAAGACCGTGGGTACGTACGCCCTAAGCATAACCTCCTACGGCATACTCAAGTCAAGGGAGAGGATGACTGCCAGGCTGCGCCATCTTGCCGATGTAATAAGCTCTGGAAGGCTGTATGACAAAGCCGTAAGGGACGATGCACAGAGATTCAAGAGGTTAAATGACAGGCGCATAGATGGCATGGTGAAGTCAATGCTTCTCTATCCAAGGGCAGCGATAGGCTTCTCAAGCTACGTGCAGTCCACTGCAGGATGCGTATCGCTCATGGAGCGCAGCGGCAAGGAGATAGGGATATACATCAATACTTCAAACATGCGCGGCCACTTAAGGTGCGAGGACGGAGATATATCCCGTCTTGCCAGCGCCCTTGGAGGCGGAGGCCATCCTCACGCCTCCGGATTCAACGTGGACAAGAGGTTCGGCAAGCTGCGCACAGCGGCCCAGAAAAGGAGACTGGCAGACTTCATACAGGTAAAGATCGAGCAGCTCGTTAAATAGAAAGGCCCTGATCAGGGATCAGCGCAGAGTGCAAAAGCCTGAGAGCCTCCATCGCTGTGCAAAGTTCCTTAGAAGCGATATCTTTGCAGCTCTGTCAATGCACACTGTGTGCTTGAAGTCAACCTGTACCCTGTCCTTCCTGGCCCTCTTGACATATCCTACTACCGTGCCAGTTCCAACTCCCAGAAGCACAGGCTCTCCATCCCTGAAAGCTGCCTTAGGTATGTCGCTTCTGTTGAGCGATACATAGTGTAGCTCAGCTGACTGGATGGGCTCCGGAAGCTTGCCTGCAAGGCCAAGCACCTGTCCAACAAGGCCGTCAGCCTTGGTGAATGCCGGATCCACGTCAGTGCCTATGGCTATGAGCCCTCCTGCAACTGCCTCGTCAAGATGATCCTGCCCTGCAGACAGGCTCTCAACTTTTGTGAATATCGGTTCGTAAGCCTCTCTCTTGGACTTGTCCTTGGCAGTGTTCAGCCCGGGCCTTATCTCGATCTCGTCGCCTATCTTCAGCTTGCCCCTTATTATCGATCCGCCTATGACTCCGCCATTGAGGTCCTTTATGGCGCTTCCAGGTCTGTTCACGTCGAACGACCTTGCAACGTACATTATGGGGTCTGACTTAGTGTCCCTCTCAGGCATCTTGAGCTTTATTATCTCTTCGAGGACTGCATCGATATTGACGTTCTTGTTCGCCATGACCGGCACTATGGGCGCATTCTCTATCTTGCTGCCCTTAAGGAACTGCCTTATCTGCGCGTAGTGCGCCTTTGCCTTCTCCATCCCTATTATGTCTATCTTGGTCTGCACCACGACAACGTTGGTTATGTCAAGTGCATTGATGATCATCAGGTGCTCTCTTGTCTGGGGCATGGGGCACGGCTCCGCTGCCGAGATAACGAACATGGCTGCGTCTATTATGCTCGATCTGGCTATGGCAGTGGCCATGAGCGTTTCGTGCCCCGGCGAGTCGAGCAGCGATATCTTCCTGACAGGCACGGGCTTTGAGCCATCGGGGCATGCGTCGGCAGTAGTGTACGTAATGGTTCCGTCCTTGGCATCGCACCTGCTTATAGTTGCGTCAGCGTAGCCGAGCTTTATGGTCATGCTTCGCTTCACGCTCTCGCTATGCGTGTCAGTCCACTGGTGGGTTATCGCCGAAGTAAGCGTGGTCTTGCCGTGGTCCACGTGACCCAGTGTGCCTATGTTGAATTCGCTCTGCTTAAGCATGTGTATCAGACTATCCTCTTGCCTTTCAGTATGTCCTGTATTGCTTTTCGCGTATAAGTATTTAACCTTAGCCTGAGCGCAGCACGCGGCTTTATCCACCTGTAGCCCTGCAGTTCATTACCATCGAGCCTCACCTTCGTTGTAATTGCGTCGCATACAACGTCAATGAATATGAAGTGCCTTTTCGTCACAAATCCCCTGGGGTATATTGCTTCCTGCATGTTTATTATGCGCCTGAACCTCACCTTAAGCCCAGTCTCCTCAAGCGCCTCGCGCTCAGCGGCCTCTGCGATGCTCTCCCCGAGCTCAACGTGGCCGCCTGCGACGGCATAAACTCCAGGCCACTTGTATGAGGATACGAGCAGCAGCTCCCCCTTCCTGTTCATTATGAACGTGCCGACCGCGACTTCCGGGTATGCCTGGCGTCTTTTCAGGGAACTAGTCAATATTACTCCTTCTTCTCCTTGGGCCTGAACAGCTCCTCCGCGGGCTTTGCGCCGTATTCTGTTATCACTGTGTTGACCTGCGCAGTATCAGAGCTCACCGTCGATCCGCGCACAGACCTCCTGGCCCTGAAACCCTTCTTCGGGTGCCTCATCCCGGGCCCGCTGCCTATGAGCGGCCTTGCCTTCCTGGTGCCCTCTATCTCAGGCCTTGACGGCGCGCCCGCGCTGTCACTCAGGCCGGTTATCAGCAGCTTGAACCCATCGAGCCCGCCTACGCTGCCGTCTATGGTCTCGCCCATCGATCGTCCAACGACAAGGTTCTCCCTGTCCTTGGCTATGTCTACCTGCCCTGTCTTGCCTGTCTTCTTGTCAGAATATACTAGTTTCATAAAACCACTAAACGTTACGCCTACCTGTACATGCTCTGGGGCTCCTCCTTGAACCTGCTTATCCTCTCAGCCACCTCCTTTGGCACCGCAGGCTTGACTTCTTCCATCGCGTGCTTGAAGTCGGCCATGCTCACAATGTTCTTGCTGTGGCGTATGGCATTCATGCCTGCCTCCCTGCACAGGTTCTCTATCTCCGCTCCAGTGTAATTGTCAGTCATCTCCGCCAGCTGCTCCCTGCTCACGTCCTTGTCAAGAGGCATGCGCCTTGTGTGTATCCCGAATATCTTGAGTCTTGCCTCGTAGTCAGGCATAGGGATCTCTATTATCTTGTCGAACCTCCCAGGCCTTAGCCGCGCAGGATCCATGTCTTCAGGGCGGTTAGTTGCGGCAAGCACTACAACGTTCTTGAGCTCCTTGAGTCCGTCCATCTCTGTTAGAAGTGTGTCCACCACGCGCTGCGAGACCCTGTTTCCTACATCATCAGGAGTCCCTCTGGCATTAGTTATAGAATCAATCTCATCAATGAATATTATGCATGGCGCAGCGAGCCTTGCCTTCCTGAATATCTCCCGCACTGTCTTCTCGCTGTCTCCGACGTACTTGCTTAGAACCTCGGGCCCGTTTATCGATATGAAGTTCGACTCACGCTCTGTAGCAACGGCCTTTGCAAGCAGCGTCTTTCCGACTCCAGGAGGGCCAACAAGCAATAGGCCCTTCACTGGCCTTATGCCCATCTTCTCGAACGACTCCGGGCTTTTTATCGGCAGCTCTATGGACTCCCTTAGCTCGTCCTTTACCTTGTCAAGCGCGCCTATGTCGCTCCAGTGCACATTTGGCCTCTCCACGAATACCTCCCTTAGTGCGCTGGGCTGGATGTTCCTCATTGCGTCTATGAAGTTGTTCATGGACACCTTTAGGCTAAGAAGCTTGTTGCTGGGTATCGGCTGCGAGTAGTCAAGTCCGGGAATCTCCTCCCTTAGCTTTGACATTGCGGCCTCTCTTACAAGAGCGGCAAGGTCCGCGCCCGTATATCCGTGGGTCATGCTTGCCAGCTCCTCGAGTTTGACATCGTCCTTGAGCGGAACGTTTCGTGTGTGTATCTGCAGTATGGTCTTACGCGCCTCCCTGCTGGGCACGCCTATCTCTATCTCCCTGTCGAACCTCCCCGGCCTGCGCAATGCAGGGTCTATCGAGTCTGGGCGGTTCGTGGCTCCAAGCACTATCACCTGGCCGCGAGTATTCATTCCGTCCATTAGCGTGAGCAGCTGCGAGACCATCCTCTTCTCCACCTCGTTGGTGGACTCGTCCCTTCTCGGGGCTATGGCGTCTATCTCATCCATGAATATGATGGTAGGGGCCTTCTCTGCTGCCTGCTTGAATATCTCCCTTAGCCTCTCCTCGCTCTCTCCTACGAACTTGCTCACAAGCTCAGGGCCTGATATCGATATGAAGTTGGCATCGCTCTCGTTTGCGACAGCCTTTGCAAGCAGCGTCTTTCCGGTGCCAGGCGAGCCGTACAGAAGCACTCCCCTGGGCGGCTCTATGCCAAGAGCCTCGAACAGTTCAGGCCTACGTATAGGCAGCTCTACCATCTCCCTTATCTTCTGCTTCGCATCGTCAAGGCCTCCTATGTCCTCGTAGTGCACGTCCCCTATCTTTACTGCAGACTCCGGCACAGGCTCCGGGCGCACTATGAAGTTGGTTGTACTGGCAACCTTCACTATACCGTGAGGAACGACCTGTATGACTATGAAGTTGAACACTATGCCAAACATCGGTATTGGAACCGAGTCCCCCTTTGCAAGGGGCCTTCCATCGAGCCTTCGCTTTGCATACTCAGTGAAGTCTGGGGATAGCGGCGGCTTCTGCCCTGGGGGCGGAGCAATCACGACACGCTCCGCATCCTTAACTGCCGCCTTTGATATGAATACCTTGTCCCCTATGCCTACTCCAAGGTTCTGCCTCAGATAACCATCTATTCTTATGAAGCCAAGGCCCTCGTCGCTAGGGTGCGCCTGCCATGCGACTGCGGCTGTGGCCTTGAGCCTGCCTTTTATCTCTATTATGTCCCCAGTGTTTATCCCAAGGGCAGTTCTTGACTTGGAGTCTATCCTGGCAATGCTGCGCCCCGAGTCGGTCACAAGCGCATCTGCCACTGTAAGCTCCATAGAATTTGACATAATACAACCAGCGTATATTAGATGAAAATGGCAAAGGTTATAAAGGTTCTTCGCCAAGGCTAACGTATAGATTAGCTCTATAGGTTTATCTGCGTTAATGCTTATAATACCTTTGTACAATACTTACGCTATATCTAATACCCTGAATTTAGGTGTCATGAGAATGGGAAAGTTTCCGCTGGCAGACGAGGTACTCGGCAGGATGGTAATCTGCAGGAGATGCAAGTCCAGGAACAAGGTCGGAGTAGAGAAGTGCAGGAAGTGCGGCTGCAGGTACCTCAGGGCAAAGAGGAAGGATAAGAGAGTCAAGAAATAACTAGCTAATGCTGAGTGATCGCAATGGTAGATCTGAACCCGATAGAGAGCCTTGTAGTCCAGGCGATGAAGGACCTGGGTGCCACAAGTGACGAGAAGAAGAAGACAGCTGATGACATAGCCAAGAAGTGCAACAGGCCAAAGAGCATGGTGAACAACGCGCTTGTCACACTTCTGCAAAAGAGTGTCATAAAGAGAGTGGCAAGGGAGAAGGCCTCTGGATACTACGTAGTTCCTGCCGCCTAGTCGCTGCATAATGTTGGGTGTAGCGCATGGCACAGAGCCCAGACTCGATAGATTTCCTGGCCAGATACAAGAACTGGAGTGCAGCCAGCAGCCTTGAGATAGGAAGCTCGACTACGCCAAGGGAGATAGCATCATACCTCGTGTCCATACGTGAGGAGGTTGCTGAGAAGGCGTTCGAGGTACTGGGAATAGAAACCAAGCTGCTTGATTCCTGCTCAGCATCAATTACAAAGGACCTTAAGAAGAACGACTATTCCTCAATACCTGCAGTGTACAAGGCCCTGGGATCGCAGCAAGCCGAGCAGAGCATAAACGCTGCCTCATCTGCCAGGGAGGAACTCAGGCCGTTCGCAAAGGCATATATCTTCAGGTCAGCCCTAAGGCGTCTGGGTCTGCAGTGGTACCTGTCTAAGGACAGCGCAGCCCAGATCGCGCAGCCTAAGAAGGCTTCCCAGATCGCTCAGCCGCAGTCAGAGGGAATCTCTTTCATGGCCAAGTACGGCGAGTGGATATCGGTAAAAAAGCTCTCAATATCCGGCGCCACTAAGCCTGAGGAAGTGTCCGCTCATCTCTCATCAATACGCCTAGCCACAGACAGGAAGGCCCCTCAGGTACTTGGGGTAGATACTGAGGCGCTTGACGAATACGCATCGCAGATAACCGGCACCATGAGAAAGAGCGCAGCCAACATAGAGAAGATAGTTCAGGCGCTGTGCTCTGCAGATACCAAGGGCAGGATCGATGCCGCAGCGCAAGACCGGTCGATCAGGGCTGCGGCAGTCGTATACCTGTTTGCAAGGATGCTGCAGAACATAAAGGTGGACCTTGAGGTGAGCCCTGACACGCTAATGGACATGTTCCCCGGCCTCAAGATACCAAAGCCGAAGGGCAGGATGCCGGGCAAGAAGAAAAAGAAGCAGTAGGCTTTGCCGCCAGGCGATAATCCAAACGGCGTACTGAAATGCCGCCTTTATATATCTTCCCCAGCACCATACTATGCGGTGCATGCTATATGGCTGGCAATATAGGAGAAACTGTGCATGACTCCATACTTCTTCTGTTCAAGGACAGCACACTGCTTGTTCTGGCAATAATATTCGCTATAATAACATCTGCAATAGCATACATATCGGCTACCACTGTGCTCTCCAGCATCAGCTCAATACAGTCAAGCCTGGCCGCTTCCAGCGCGCCTCATAGAGTCGTGCTAATCATACTTGACATAGTGGGGAAGGTCTTCACAATAGACCTACTCGCAGGCCTGCTATCGCTGTTCTTCATGCTAACTATAATGACGCGCGCGTTCTACGGCCGCAAGAAGGGCGCGTCGCAGTCAATGTCGCGCGCCTTGGGAAGGTACATCTACGCGCTGGCGCTTCTGATACTGATAGGTATAGGCATAAGCATACCGGCAGCGGTACTTGCAGTGCTCTCAGCCGTGGTGCCGTTTCTTGCCATACTGTTTATACTCTACTTCATAGGCGTGGCGTACGTGGCGATAAGAATCTCAGTATCAATGCCACTGGTTGTATCAGGCAAGGGCCCTATAGACTCGCTCAGGCTGAGCTGGGATGCGACTCAGGGCAGCTGGTGGTACATCTTCCTGTCGTATCTGATAGTGGCCATAATATTGTGGGTTATAGTTGGCATAATAGAGATCCCGTGGATATCTGGCATAATCGCATCATCTATAGCCGCGCATGCTGCAGTAGGCGCGTCAGCCAATGCAACTGCAACTTCCGCTGTGCTGCAGGCAGAGCACAGCGCCTATTCATCCCCATACGTCATCGTCGTTTCGCTTGTTAGCGCATTCCTCAACTTCTGGCTCACAATCCTGCCGGTAGTGATATACAAGCAGCTCACTTCAGGCGCGGGAAAGGGAAGGCCAAAAAGCAAGCAAAAGCAAGCAAAGTAAGCCAAAAGCAAGCCTAATATAGGCGTGTCCTCAAATGTACTGATTGCAAAAGCGGGGAGTTAGGCTAGCTTGGTAGGCTTTGAGCTTTGGGAGTTCAAGACCCGTGTTCAAATCACGGACTCCCCAAATTCCGCTTGGGGTTATATATAGAGCGAACATTTCGCATCCCGGTCTAACATAATCTTAGCATGAAAGGGACTCGAATTTGTCGACTAAGACCATCTGCCCTCGACGAGAAGCCACGTTTTACCTAGGCATATACTGGTACTGTTTTTAAATCTTTCTTTGTATAAAACCTCATGGATAAATACATTAGGACTGGCAATAGGGTTATCCTGTTGCTGATGTTTATTACACTTAGCTCGTTCGTAAGTGCAACTACTCCTCTATTAATCGGAAATAATCCGGCCAATGTTGTCGGTGTCAGTAATTCAGTTA
>DAHVAU010000034.1 GCA_027314465.1 Microcaldota archaeon | reverse complement strand
ACCCTCGACTTCTAGTTTACAAAACTAGCGCTCTACCACTGAGCTACCAGGGCAACTGCGCATAGGATATGTGCGCAGCTCATTTTAAGCTTTTGCTGAGCTGTAATACTGGATTGAGGGTATGAAAGATACAGTCACTTTTGACTGGGGCCTGTATCCCAAGGTTGAGAGCTTCCTTGTAGGGGAGGTCAGGTCCTTTTTATCGCATAACAGGAAGGCCGCGCTGCTTGCCAGAAGGATGCGCGAGAGCACTTCCACCACGTTCCTTGACTGGGTGGACCACATATCCGTCCCAGAGTCGCGCATTGATGCAGATACGCTTATCTCCATGGGCTTTGAGAGGATAAAGGCCGGCAGTGTTCCCGACGGCTCTGAGGCTTTCAGGCACATGAGCACAAGCCTGTTCCCCGTACTCGTATCCGGGGGCAGGGGCACTGAGGTCGCGATAAAGCCGGAGAGCATCGATGACTTCATGCAGGTGATGGGCAGCGGCGCAGAGGTTGAAGGCAGGGCGTTTGCGCCGCTCAGAAAGGCCGTGCTCTCGGAGGAGGGCAACTACACCCTCTCTGCAGTAGAGAGGCGCGGCTCCAACGGTTACGTGCCTGTGGACTGTGACGATGTTGATGACTACGTAGAGATTGCCAGCACGCTTAAGAGGAGAAGGAGATTCTTTGGCAGTGATGACGAGGGCTTTGTATACACAAATGACATAGTGAAGGATTCCTGCAAGAGGATAGGCGAGGCAAGAACGGCTGACGCGTTCTTCAGGGCCGAGAGGTCGTACTGGCAGAGCAGGAATCGGGCTGGGCAGATACAGAAGTCAAGGCAGGACAGGCTGGGCCTTGGGTGGGGCAACCATGACCACCACACGTACAGATCGTCGCGCGAGAGCTTCGTGCACCTGATATCACTATTCGAGGCCATGGGATACGAGTGCAGGGAGAGGTACTATGCCGGAGAGAAGGCAGGCTGGGGGGCGCAGATAATGGAGCACAGGACATGCGAGATAGTGGTGTTCGCTGACGTGGATCTGTTCCCCGAAGAGACGAGCGGGGACTTTGCGCACAAAGGTCTTTCTCACAGAAAGCAGCTCGGCACTGTGGGACTGTGGATAGGCCTTCACGGGGAGAGCATATTCCAGGCTGGAATGCACCATCTCGAGGCCAGGTTCGACTTCGACGATCTTAAGGCTGAGCTACCCAAGTACGGCGCAAGGGTAATGGAGCCGTTCTCATACTTCAACTTCCTTAAGCAGGCATTCACCGAGGGGGAGAAGTGGGAGGTTGACAAGAGGCGGCTGGACAGGCTGCTGGCAGACGGATCCATAACAAAGGGCCAGTATGACACGTTCAGGGAGTATGGCGCGATAGGCAGCCACATGGAGAACCTGCAGCGCAACCAGGGGTTCAAGGGCTTCAACAAGGCCTCTGTCACCAAGATAATAAAGGCCACAGACCCCAGGCTGGGCCATGCGGGCGCATGAGTGGTGCGATGAATAGGATAGAGAGCGGGCTTAGGAGGATACTTGGAGACAGGGCCAGGTTCGATTCATCTGAGATAGAAAAATACATGCATGATGCATCATACCTGCAGCCTGAGAGGCCGCTCGCAGTGGTATTCCCGAAGAGCACTGCGGAGGTATCGCGCGTTCTTAGGTTCTGCAATGGAAATGGCATCGCCATGACAGTCAGGGGAGGCGGAACCTCCCTCACAGGGGCTTGCATACCTGCAAAGGGGGGCATAGTCATGAGCATGGAGAGGCTCAAACGCATACTTGAGATCAACACCGAGGACCAGTACGCAGTGGTGCAGTCGGACGTGGTGATAAACGATCTAAACAAGAGGCTCGGGAGGCTTGGCTACTTCTATCCGCCTGACCCGGGCAGCTCGTCTGTGGCGAGCGTTGGGGGCACCATAGCCACAAATGCCGGAGGGCTCAGGGGAGTGATGTACGGCAGCACGAAGAGGTGGGTGCTTGGAGTCGAAGCGGTCATGGCTGACGGCACTGTGATTGAGACAGGCAGCAGGACTATGAAGCTGAGCAGGGGCTACGACCTGACCTCGCTGCTTGTAGGGAGCGAAGGCACGCTTGCGGTAATAACAAAGGCCATTCTAAGAATAGAGCCTTCACATGAGAAGACCGGGAGCATAGTAGCTTATTACAGATCAATGGGGCCTGCATGCGAGATGCTATACTCGCTGAGGAGGTCAAACCTGCCCGTGGTCACTGCAGAGTTCATGGACAGAAAGTCAGTAGGCTACATGGGAGGCAGTCTTGGGATTGACGTGGCGCACTCGGCAAAGTACATGATATTCATAGGCATACTCAGCAGCACATCGTCGCTCGCCTCCGACATGCGCCTTGCAAGCGTGCTTGTCAAGAGGTCAAAGCCCATATCATCAAGAGCGACGATAAGCCCTGAGGAGGTCGCAGGGGAGTACCTGTCAAGAAAGGAGCTGCACGACATAATGGCAGAGGAGGTGGGGAGCAGGGGACTTGGAATAATAATAGGGTATGTGGTTGTGCCGCTCTCAAAGCTTGCCTTGGCAGTCAGGGACATAGAGCGCATGTGCGCGTTGTCAAGGCTGGGCAGCGCCATGTTCGGCCACATAGGCGAGGGCAACATACACCTGAACGTGTTTGCGGACCTGGGCCGCAGCAGGGACGTTGCCTACGCAACCCGCATGCTGCGGGAGCTGGGAAGAATAGCCATACGGCATGGAGGCAGCGTATCTGCAGAGCATGGTATAGGCCTTGAGAAAAAGCAGCTGCTTAAAGATGAGCTTGCCGCGCTGCGCTCGCCGAAGGAGCTTGTGCTCATGAAGGATATAAAAAAGGCCTTCGACCCAAATGGCATACTCAACCCTGGCAAGATATTCGACTGAGAGCCGCGCATGGGCGCGGCTGGCAGTGAATTAAAAAAGAAAACTGTAGTAAGCTCACTCGCTGCTCCTGTTCGCGTAGAAGACCTGGTGCTTCTTGGGCTTGAGCGCCTGCACTACGTGGTTGAACCCGGCGTGCGGGTCTGAGTGCTCGCCGCACGTATAGATGTCGAGCGTTGCGTACTTGTACTCGTTCCATGTGTGCAGCACGATGTGGCTTTCGGTGACAAGGGCCATTACGGACACTCCGCCCTTCTCCCCTCCAAAGTCCCACACCTTTATCTCAACAAGCGTCATCTTTGCCAGTTCCACTGCTTTTAGCACCACCGACTTCAGGTATTCCTTGTCTGAAGCCAGCTTGGGATCAAGGTCGTACAGGTTACCGAAAACATGTAGGCCTACAATCCTCTTCTTTGTAGCAGCAGGATAAGGCGCCTGGATTGCTATGCTTTTTCTCGGTTTCATTTTCGCGTATTGTTTCAATAACGTGGTCATGCGATCGAAGACCTGGTTGTCAAATCATACTAATGCAATTTATATTTGCAATGTTATTAATGTATGAATAGTAATTTAAATATATTCCCAGCCGGCAGTAACATCTATTACAGGATTTTTATGGACATAAAGGATTTGGTAGGAAAAGTTCCCAGCGAGGCCATCGAGTCCCTACAAAATCGACGTATAACCTCGCTCACTGCGCCGCAGGCAATGGCCGTTGAGAAAGGCTTGCTCGAGGGCGCGAATATTGTAGTCGCAGCGCCGACGGCGAGCGGAAAAACGCTCATAGCCGAGCTTGCGATGACAAAAGCGGTTGTGTGGGGCAGGAAGAAGGCGGTGTACATAGCGCCTATGAGGGCGCTTGTGCGTGAGAAATACGTCGAATTCAAGCAGGCCTATCCATTCATGAAGATAGCGATGTCAGTAGGAGACCTTGACTCGCTGGACAGATGGCTCGAGGAGTACGACATAGTCCTTGCCTCGACGGAGAAGTTCGACAGCCTGATCAGGCACGGGCTCGCATGGCTCGACAGCATAGGCTGCATAGTCATCGACGAGGTGCACATGCTGGGCGACGATGGCAGGGGGCCTACCCTTGAGATACTGGTATCGAAGCTGAGGAGGATGTGCAGTGGGGCGCAGATACTTGCGCTAAGCGCGACGATAGGAAACGCGAAGGAGCTGTCAGCGTGGCTCGGGGCAGGCCTTGTAGAGAGCGACTTCCGGCCTGTTCTGCTCGAGAGGGGGATAGAGCTGGAGGGCGTGGTGGCCTACGATACGGGCAGGGAGGAGCAGCTTGACAGCGCGAACAAGATAGCGGAGCTTAGGATAACCGAGGACACGCTGCTAAGGCACAAGCAGCTGATAGTGTTCTACAGCACCAAGAGGAACACCGAGGCAGGGGCGCAGAGGCTCTGTGGAATGGTGTCCAAGTACCTATCCGCCCAGGACAGGGAGAGGCTTAGGGAGCTGAGTGTGAAGGTGCTGGGAGTGCTTGGCAGGCCCACGCTGCAGTGCGAGAAGCTGGCAGCGGCCATACTCGGCGGGGCCGCATTCCATCACAGCGGGCTTGTCAACGAGCAGAGGGAGCTTGTCGAGGAAGCATTCAGGGAGAATCTGATAAAGGCAGTGTGCTCAACAACAACCCTTGGAATGGGAGTCAATCTTCCCGCGCAGACTGTTCTTGTGCGCGACGTGCTCAGGTACGGGGAGTCTACCGGAAGCGAGTATATGGGTATAAACGAGGTGACGCAGCTTTTCGGGAGGGCCGGCAGGCCGAAGTACGACAGGACCGGAAGGGCGCTACTAATAGCCAGGTCAAAGGCCGACGCCCAGGAGCTCTACAACAGGTACTTCCTTTCAGACCTGGACCCGGTGACCTCGAAGCTCGGGATACTGCCGGTTCTGCGCACCCACGTGCTTGCGTTCGTTGCGACCAGATTCCTTACTAGCAGGGAGTCGATGTCAGATTTCATGAACAGCACATTCTACGGCCACCATTTCTCAAACTCCGCAGAGCTGTCAGGCATTGTCGACGAGATCCTTGGGGAGCTGAAGGAATGGGGCTTAGTGCAGCAGCTGGGCAGCACGTACAGCCCTACGAGGATCGGGCAGAGGGTAAGCGAGCTGTACATAGACCCGATGTCTGCAAGGTGGATGATGGACTCGATGCCAAAGCTTGCAGACGACATATCCGTGCTGTTCATGATATGCAACACGATGGAGATGCGGCCCTACGTCAGGGCCACTGCGGCTGCCGAGGAGCGCTACTTCAGCTACCAGTCGCTGGTGAATGGCAGCGAGGCGCGCTATGGAGGGGAGGACTTTCTTTTCTATGATCCCGTGAGGCCTTTTAGCACAGCGCTTATGCTCGACGACTGGGCAGCGGAGAAGAGCGAGCGGGACATCATCAAGGACTACAAGACCACACCAGGCGCTCTGTACACCAAGATAGCAAATGCGGACTGGATGCTCTACTCAGCAATGGAGCTGGCAAAGCTGATGCGCGGCAGCAGCGCGAAGCTTCTCGAGATGCGCATGCGCGTGAAGTACGGGGTCAGAAAGGAGCTCATGGACCTGATAAGGCTGGAGCAGGTGGGGCGGGTAAGGGCCAGGCTCATGTACAGCGCAGGCATACACAAGGCCAGCGACATAAGGAAGGCAGAGTCGCAGGATGCAATACGCAGGATGTTCGGAAAGGAGATAGCTGCGAAAATAATCTCGCAGGTCGTCGGGGATAACGATGCGTCAGCACGAGCGGCGCAGCAGTGATGCCGCGTGTTTGAGAGCGCTTACGCCAGGTCATGACTGCTATGCAGATGGCTCTACGTTGGCAGAAAGATTAATAAGAATGATTTATGAAAGGTAAGTAGTCATAAAGGCGACTGGTGAACAAAATGGGAGTTTTCGATAAGCTGGGCCAGGCTTTTGGTTCCAACAAGGAGATAAACATAGAGGAGTACATGAATTCGGTGGAGATGGAGAACGTTGACCTGCTGCATGAGCCTGCAGATATGTACGTCAAGCCGGTATCCATAGCAAGCGAGGAGGACGTGAAGGCTATACAGGAAGAGATAGCAAAGAAGCCCCACGGCAACATAATACTTCTCGACATAACTGAGCTCAACAAGAGGCCGAATACAAGGAACAACGTTATAAACGCGCTCAAGGAGTTCGTGGAGAAGCAGGATGGCGACATAGGCCAGATTGACTCGACCAGGATACTCATAACGCCTTCGAAGGTCAAGATAATAAAGAGGAAGAAGTAGCTACTTCAGCGCGGTTATCAAGGCGTGCACCTCACGCCCGTTCGGGCGTGAGACGCGCACCATTCGCCTGAATACACTTCTTACTGCTTTTCTGTTCCTTATCTTTTTTCCTTTTATCATCAAGTCAAATACCCTGAACAGGTACTCAGTCTCCTTCACGCCTGCAGGCATGCCCTTGCCTATGCTGCCACCGGATGCCTTTAACCCCTCGCCGGCCATGGCGTATAGGACTATGCCCAGCGCATGGGATATGTTGAGTACCGGGTACTCCGGATTTGTAGTCACGTGGGCAACGATGTCGCACATCTCAAGCTCGTCCTTGGTGAGCCCGGTGTCGTCCCTGCCTATCAGTACTGCCGCAGTGCCGCCCTTGGCCATCCTTGCTGCAACCTTGGCCGCCTCGGCCATCGGATATGTACGGCTGAAGCTCATCTGGGCCTTGCTAACAACCCCGGTAGTGCCGATTATGACGCTGCAGCCCCTGGCCGCTTCCCCTATGCTGGCGCATGCCTTTGCGCCCCTGAGCAGCTCGCTGGCATGCTTGGAGAACATTATGGCCCTTTCGCCTATCCTTGTCCTGGGCCTTACAAGAAACAGCCTGTCCACCCCGAAGTTCTTGGACACCCTGGCTATGTAACCGAGGTTTATCTGGTACCTTGGCTCGACTATTATGATCCTGAGCCGCATCAGGCATTACCTTATGAGCATTAGCACTGCCACTACGCCAAGGGAGTTGACCAGTATATGGGCAATTATGCCTGGGTAGAGCGACTTTGTCTTCTTGAATACGTATCCTGCGAGCAGCCCGAACACCAGTGCCGCCAGTACCTCGATCCCGTAGGTCGAATAGTACGTATAGTGCGCCATTCCGAATATGACAGCGCTTAGTATGGTGCCCAGCCAGAGCGCAGAGAAGCTGCGCCTGGCAAGGATAGTGCCGAAGAGTCCGTCCAGCCTTGTGATAAGAAAGCCCCTGAAGAATATCTCCTCGTTTATCGGCTCTATAAGGGCTGCGAACACGTAGAACCACAGAGGCGCTCCGGCGAATACTGTAGCCACATTGGTGTTTATAGTGACGTTGGTTATGTATCCGATTAGAGATACGGCCAGCTCAAGTACGAATATGGCGCCGAACAGGAGCAAGCCTATTAGCACATTTCTTGGCAGCCTGTCAGATATAAAGCCAAGCGCAGATGCGACCCTTCTTGCTGCGAGCTTCTTGTACAGGCCGAAGTACGCGAACACCGCGAACGATAGCGATAGAAGCGATGCTGCGTCTGCGAGGAACATCGCCTGGTTCTCGCTTACAACGCCTACGTAGAACAGCGACTCGGCAGCGGAGCTTAGAAGCAGCGCTATGACCATGTAGAATAGGATATACACTATTGCTGAGACCAGGGCCCGGGACAGCACCGCTGAGGTGCCTGCCTTGCTAGGCACCCTTGTCCTTGGCATTGCCCTGCCCCTTTGCAGCTGTCTTCCACTCCGTGTATGCACACCTGCCGCAAGAATACCTGTCCTCATGCGCGGCCATCCTTGCGCCGCATTTGGGACAGAACTTCCCTCCAGGCGCGTACTTGAAAGAAGGCTTCTTAGAATCTGCCATTTTATCATCCGTTTTATGTTGCCTTTGCGCTGCTCTTGGCCTCAGGCTTGGCTCCTTTCTTGCCCCTGTACTTCACAAGCCTGGCCATTGAGTCCTTGCTAGAGTATGAATACGCAGTCACATCGCTCACCCTCAGGCCGTACTGCTGCCTTATCTCGCGTATCTCCACAAGCTGCGGATCCAGGCCGAGCTTCTTGCACAGCTCCTGCCTTATCTCCTCCCTTGTAGGGGTCTTATCAGCATATGTGGCTGACGCGCTTATCTCCCTTCTGCCAAGCATCTTGTTCTCGCTATCGTTGGTTATCTTTATGTCCATTTAGCCACCCAGTACTCTTGATATAAGCTTCTTTCCCATGCTCTCCATTATCTCGACCTCGGATCCCTGCTTCACCGAGTTCTTCAGGTCCTCTGGCACAGCAAGCTCGAACGTCTCATAGCTGTCCAGGTCCATGATCTGCGCCATTGAGCCTGAGAGCGATACTACCTGCGCCTTCTTCTTGTTGATGATCGGTACCTCTATGTCCCCGTCGCTGGGCTTGAGCAGAGTCTTCTTTGATCCGTCGAATATGCCTATGGCAGTCACCCTCATCTTTGCAGCGCCGTGCTTTCCCGGAGACGATGTCTCAACGTCGACCACTTTGCATGGAACACCGTCTATAAGTATGAACCTGCCCGGCTTGACATCCTTCATCGAGCCGTACATCATGTCTTCTGGCAAAAAATCACATTATGTAAATGTGGATGAAGTTTATAAAGACCTACGCATGCCAGGTTTCCCTATTTATCCTCTCTTTGCTCCCTTGACAACGTGGTCTTCGCGTAGTTCAGGCCATTGGCACGGCCATGGGGCACAAGGCCTGCCAGGGCTATGCCAGTAGCTGCAGGCCTGGCCATTTGACTTAAGGATTAGGGAGCGATTAGGTTTTATGAAATAAAAGTAAATAAATAAGGAAAAGAAAGTAAGGCAGGTTAGTATAGCCTGCCTATTGCTTCAACGCTCAGCGCTGTTGCCCTCTCGGCATCGCCCTGGGTCCTCTGCCCGAACTTGGCCTTCACGCCAGTCACAACTGACATGACGCGCACCTCGTCGTTGAGCTCCGGGGCCATGCGTGCACCGAATATCACGTTGGCATTGTCAGACAGGCCATCCGTAACGCCTGCTCCTATCTGCGTTGCCTCGCTTATTGTAAGGTTGCCGCCGCCCATTACGTGTATCAGCCCGCCCTTGGCGCCGTCGTAGTCAACAGTGAGCAATGGATGCGTCCTTGTGGACTTTATGGCCTGCGCCACCCTGTCCGGCCCTCTTCCGTATCCCAGGCTTATGACTGCAGTGCCGGTGTTCTGCACCACGTTCTTCAGGTCGGCGAAGTCCAGGTTTATCAGGCTTGGCAGCGTTATGGTGTCTGCTATGCCCTTGACGGCATTGCCGGTCACGTTGTCAACAAGCTCGAACGCCTTCTCTATTGGAAGGTTAGGCACATAGGACAGCAGCTTGTCGTTCTCTATAACTATAGTGCAGTCCGCTTCCTTGTTGAGCTGCTCCAGACCCCAGTCGGCCTTGCTCCTCCGGCTCCTCTCAAGCGAGAATGGATATGTCACTGCGGCTATCACAGTGGCGCCAGTCTCGCGCGCTATCTTAGCCACTACGGGGGCTGCGCCTGTACCTGTGCCTCCTCCCATGCCTGCGGCTATGAAGATCAGGTTGTAGTTCTGCAGCGCGGCCTCTATCTCGTTCCTGCTCACGTCAGCGCACTTGGCAGCAACTTCGGGAAACCCCCCTGCGCCAAGCCCGCTGGTTATCTCCTTTCCTATGAGCAGCTTCTTGTGGGCTTTGATCATGTTGAGGTGGCCTATGTCCGTGTTTATGGCCACTGTATCTGCGCTCTTTATGCCATAGCCAAAGAGCCTATTGACAAGGTTACTGCCTTGTCCACCTACACCCACAACAGCTACTCGTGGAGTGAACGAGTCGTAGTCGAACTGATCTGCCATCTGGTCACCAAACATGAAAGGCAAGAAACGGCTCAGATTATGTCCAAGCCGCCGTACTTGACCTGCTGGGGCTCGTCGGAGAACTTGCCGACGATGCTCGAGCCCTTCACACCGGTCACTATGGCCACTATCTCTAGCTGGCCTTCGTACCCAGGTATGATTCTCGCGCCCCACTTCACATTCGCCTTTGGATCCATCCTCTCGGTTATTATCTCTCCCGCCTTTATGGCGTCTCCAAGGCTCAGGTCAGATGCGCCTGATATGTGTATGAGAGCTCCCTTAGCGTTCTCAAAGTCAACGTCAAGAAGCTTGTTCTTGAGCACCGACTCTGCCGCAGAGGTCACTTTGTCATTGCCCTTTCCGGTGCCCACTGATATGAAGCCCACATCGCCGCTGCCCATTATCGACCTCACGTCAGCGAAGTCGATGTTTATGAGGCTAGGCTGTGTTATGGTCCAGACCAGTCCGCCTATGGCCTTTGCGAGTATGTCATCAGCAACCGCAAACGCCTCGTTCATAGGCAGGTTCGGAACCAGCTTCACGAGCCTGTTGTTGTCCAGAAGTATCACGCTGTCGCAGAACTTCCTAAGTCTCTGAATACCTTCCTCGGCCTTCACCTTCCTTACCCTCTCAAGGTCGAATGGGTAGGTTACCATTGCAACCACTATTGCGCCCTGCTCCTTTGCTATCTGCGCTATTACCGGCACTGCGCCCGTACCTGTGCCTCCTCCCATGCCTGCGCACAGAAAGACGAGCTGCGCTCCGGCAAGCACCTCCTCGAGCTGCTGGCGGTCTGCCTCTGCTGCCTTTGCGCCGATCTCGGGGTTGCCTCCTGCGCCAAGGCCCCTTGTCATGCTCTTTCCTATGAGAATCTTCTTTATCCTGTCGTCCACTATCTTGAAGTGGGTGACATCAGTGTTGACTGCAATTAGGTCGGTGCCCTTCACTCCGACTTTTAGGAGCCTGTTAACGGTGTTGTTTCCTCCACCACCAACCCCAACTGTAACAATCTTTATCTGCGGAGAACCGCTCTCCGCACTCCCGTTGCCCTGAGATAGGAATTCACTTCCATATTCTACCATACTGATCGCCTAATGGATTTACTTGGGAATATATTTAAAAACTTTTGCAGCTCCGCCTGATATCTGAGAGGCGTGTACATGTATATAACTATGTGTATCTAGGTAAAACAATGATTGTGGAACTACAAGGTGGAATATGGCAGAAACCGAAGCGTACCGGGCATGGTTATATTCGTTTCAGGAGCCGTATTATCATGGGCAGCCAAGAGAAGGAGAGGTTGCTGAGGAAGCTTGACAGGTACGGCTTGACGCCGTTCCAAAAGAGCGTACTGAAAGCAACCCTGGATATTCCCAGAGGGGAGGTGAGGACTTACAAGCAGATTGCGCAGGCCATAGGAAGGCCGAGGGCATACAGGGCAGTGGGCACTGCGCTCAGGAACAATCCCCTCGCAGTGCAGATACCATGCCACAGGGTCATAAAGAGCAGTGGCGAGCTGGGCGAGTACTCAGGCTCCGCGGCGGGGACAAAGAGGAAGGGGGAACTTTTGGCCATGGAGGGCGCAGATGCGGGCATGGCCGCATGAGCGCATTCAGTCCTTCACGCTTACCTTCTTCTGCAGCCTGAACATCTCAGTTATCTCGATGGTGGTTGTTGCGTCCTCAGGATTCTTGTCCTCCCTTACGCCGTCGCTTACTAGCCTTGGGAACCTGAGCGCGTATCCAGTCGCTTCTGCAGAGCCATCCTCCCTGCCGCACGTATGCATCGGCGATTTCGTTATCTCGTCGGCACGCACCGTCACGACGTACTTAGGCTCCACCCAGAAGTGCGGCTCGATTATAGAGTCCACCCTGGCAGGCCTGTGCTCCTTTCGTATCTTTCTGAGCAGCTCGTTGAACATCTGCATGTTCTTCTCCGAAAAGCCCGTGCCTATCCTGGTTATGGTCTCGAACATGTCCCTCTTGTCGTTGTAAACTGCGGCAAGCAGCCCGCCGAAGCCGAACTCCGCCCTCTGCCCCCTCCCTGCGTAGTACCCGACTATGACCAGATCCACAGTATCCGACATCTCGCCCCTGTAGCTCCTCTTGAGCTTTATCCAGCTAAACTTCCTTGCGCCGGCAATGTACTCGGCGCCCATGTCCTTTGCCACTATGCCCTCCAGGCCGCGCTCCACCACCTCCTCGAAGTACTTGTCTATCTGCCCTGGCCTAGTGGCTATTATCCTGTCTGAGAACCTTATCAGGCCCTTGCCTGACACTATTGACTCAAGCTCCTTTCTCCTCTGCTCGTACGCAACCCCCAGGTAATCCTTGCCATCGGCATACATCAGGTCGAACGCGAACATATGCAGCGGCAGCTCGAGGCTTATCTGCGCTATGCCGTGCTTCCTCTTGCGCTGTATCGTCTCCTGGAACGGCCTGAACTCCCCTGTGGCGTCGCTGTACGCCAGGGCCTCCCCCTCGAGTATGGCCTCATCGGCCTTTATCTCCTCCATGGCCGCCTTGGCTATGTCCGGGAACATGTCGGTTGTGCGCTCAAGGTTCCTGGAGAACATCTCAACGCGCCTGGCCTTGCGGTCTATGTGCAGCTGCACCCTGAACCCGTCGTACTTGCTCTCCACTGCGCACCTGCCGCCCATCTTCTCGAGTATCTCTTCTGCAGTGGGAAGCCTCTCAGCAAGCGCGGGCCTTATGGGATTGAACAGCTCGACTTTCATGTGCTCTATCCCTGGAATGCCTTTTGACATCAGCGCTTCGCCCACCTTGCCCATGTCGCTGCATATGTTGTATGCCGCCTCTAGCCTGGGCTTGGATTCCCTTGACCCTGTGGCCGCCTTTGATAGCGCCTCAAGTATGGTTGCATCTCCTGCGCCCAGCCTGAGCTGGCCAAGGGCGAACCTGAGTATGTATCTTGCCTCCATTGGCGATGATGAGGCCAGAAGCTCCACGAGCATCTTTATCTTTGCATCCTGGCTGCCTGCGCCTGACGTGCGCGCTATCTTTAGCGTGGACTCGAATACGCCGTTTACATCCATGCTGCGCCTTGCCATGGGCCTGAGCCTGGTCTTCTTGGAGAACTCCTCCGCGGTAAGGCCCAGATCCCCGCTCTTCCTGTACGCTGCAATGACCTGAGCCTTGGAGTAGCCTGTGGCCATTGCTATCGCGTTCTCTGCGAACTTCTCAGCTATGCCTATCTGCACGTTCTCGAACGGAGGCGCAAGCACTCCCTGCGTTATGTATATCAGGTGCCTTATCTCGGCAGGATTTGCCTCGCTTAGCAGATCAGAGAGGATGTCTATCATTGATAGCCTTGAGGAGGTATTCTCGAGCCTTTCGAACTGCCTTGCTACTTCCTCGAACAGCATGCTCCTCTCCTCCATAGTATCGCTCTCAAAAGATTTATAACTGCAAAAGGACGATTACGTATGTTTTGGTATGGAGGTCTTGGGCCTTAAGATAGAGACTGACAGCTCGGTCTACGAGCCCGACGAGGACTCCGCGCTTGCGGCACGAGTAGCTGATAGTGAGATCGGTGCCGTGGGGAGAGCACTGAGCGTGCTTGACATGGGATGCGGCAGCGGAGTAATAGGATTGCACATGGCCATGAGCGAGAACGTTGACAGAGTGGTGCTTGCAGATGCAAGCAGCTCTGCTGTTGCGCTGTGCAAAAGGAACCTTGAGCTTAATCTGAAGATGCTCCATGCCAAGTGCGAAGTCATAAAGAGCGATCTCTTCGATGAGATAGACGAGGATGCGGTGTTTGACATCATTGTGTTCAATGCGCCTTACCTTGCAGAAGGCGCGCAGGATGATCTGTCCAATGCCTGGTACGGGGGCGAAGGAGGCATAGAGGTCTCGGTAGAGTTCCTGAAGCAGGCCTATGTCCACCTTAACAGCGGCGGATCCGTAGTCCTCCTTGCGAGCTCGCTGTCGGATACTGAGCGCCTTTACGATGCAATAAGCCAGCAGGGATTCCTGGTCGAGAAGGATGCAAGCGTGCACATAAACTTCGAGGACATAATTGCCCTTGTTATAAAGAAGCAGGCGGTCATTGGTTCCTGACGCCCAGGATCTTGCTGACCTTCTCTATAGCGTCTATGGCCTTGTCGATCTCCTCCTGCTTGTTGTACAGGTAGAAGCTCATCCTGGACACTGCGCTCTGGCCCATCACCTTCCTTACAAGGGGCATTGCGCAGTGGTGGCCTGCACTTATAGCCACTCCCTCGCTGTTTAGTATCGTGGCCACGTCGTGCGGGTGCACGTCGCCAACGTTGAATGGTATTGAGCCTATCTTCCTGGAGAGGTCTTCAATGCCAGGGCCGTACACCTTCACGTAATGTATCTCCCCTAGCCTTTTTAGCGCATAGCCCATCAGCTTTGAGTCATTGGCTGCTATGGCATCAATGGACACCCGGGTAAGGTACTCTATCGCGGCCCCGAATCCTATGCCGCCCTCGATGTTTGCCGTGCCGGCCTCGAACTTCCATGGAAGCTCATTCCAGGTAGACTCGTCAAAATCAACGCTGCGTATCATGTCGCCTCCGCCGATCACAGGATCCGTGGCCTCCAGCAGCTCCTCCTTGCCGTAGAGCACGCCTATTCCTGCCGGGCCGAGCATCTTGTGGCTTGACAGGCAGTAGAAGTCGCAGCCTATGTCCCTGACGTCGACCCTGATATGCGGCGCGGCCTGGGCGCCGTCTATGACCACAGTTGCGCCGCTATGGTGCGCAAGCGCCGTGAGGTCCTTTGCAGAGTTGAGCGTGCCCAGGACGTTGGACACGTGGGCGAATGCGAATACCTTTGGAGAATGCGACAGCTTCTCCCTGAAGTCATCCATGTCAAGGAACTTGCCGTCCTTAAGGCCGACGTACTCGAGCTTTGCCTTCTTCCTCTTGGCGAGCAGCTGCCAGGGCACTATATTGCTGTGGTGCTCCATCGCAGTAGTGAGTATTATGTCCCCTTCCTTGATGTTCTTCTCGCCCCATGCCATGGCCTCGAGGTTTATGGAATCTGTTGTGTTCTTGGTGTAGACTATGCTCCTGTACGAACCGGCATTGAGAAACCCTGCCGCAAGCTCCTTTGACCTTACGAACTCGTCTGTGGCGCGCACCGATATGTCGTACATGCCGCGGTGTATGTTGGCATTGTAGGTCTTGTAGTAGTTGGATACCGCGTCTATTACCTGCACGGGCTTTTGGCTCGTTGCTGCGCTGTCAAGGTATACCAGCGGCTTGCCGTTGACCTTTGTGGAGAGTATGGGGAAGTCCCTTCTTATCTCGTCCACGTTGAAGCTGGAAGGCATCCTCACTCCTCAAGGCCGTAGCCTTCGCGCTCTATCTGCCCCAGCAGCTTGGTGCCGCCCTCCCGAACTATCTTCCCGTCAGCCATTATGTGCACGAACTGCGGCTTCATGTAGTTTAGTATGCGGCTGTAGTGCGTTATAAGCAGCATGCTCGCATGAGTCTTCTCCCTGAATGCGTTTATGTTCTCAGCGACGACCTTCACGGCATCTACATCAAGACCGGAATCTGGCTCGTCGAGTATGGCGAATTTGGGCCTGAGCATCGCCATCTGAAGTATCTCCATCTTCTTCTTCTCGCCCCCTGAGAATCCGTAGTTGAGCGACCTGCCCATGAGATCATCCCTTATCCTGAGCGACTCGCTGTTGGCCTTTATCTCGCCCATGAACTCCTTGTAGCTTATCTTCTCCTTTCCAAGCGCGCCTCTTGCGGTGTTGAGGAAGTTTACTATGCCAAGCCCCTCTATCTCTACAGGGTTCTGGAACTCCAGGAATATGCCCTTCTTCGCCCTCTCATTGGGGGGCAGGTCGTTTATCGCCTCCCCGTCGACGAGTATCTCGCCGCCGGTTATGTGGGTCTGCGGGTGGCCCATTATGGTCTTTGCCAGTGTCGTCTTACCGCTTCCGTTTGGGCCCATGAGCACGTGCAGCTCGTCATCCCCGACCTTCAGGTTAAGCCCCTTTAGCACATTCCTCTGTTCCGCATCGACATGCAGGTTCTTTATCTCCAGTATCAATTGCATCTACCTCGAAGCCATCCATACTCCCCTCGCAGTTATCTCTGGCATAACCCCGAAGGTTCCTCTTTCAAGCTTTTCAAGCATCACTGACATAGCTATCTCGCTGGCCGGGCCGTCCTTCATGTTGGACAGGTATTTTGCCATGAACGCTGTTATGAATATCTTTCGCGCCTTCTCCTCCTCAAGCCCGCGCGACATCATATAGAACATTGCCTCCCTGTCCAGCGGGGCGGTTGCGGCCGAGTGAGTCGCCTTGACCTCGTTGCTGTAGTCTATTGACATGTCTGGCAGTGCGTCCACATGGGCATCGGCGCTCAGCAGTATGCCACGCTCGGTTATCCTGGAGAGGCAGCCCCTGGCGCCCTTTGCCACTTTTGCATAGCCCTTGAGCATGCACTGCGACCTGCCGTCCAGCACAGTGCCCGACTCAAGCTTTGCTGTGCTGCGGGGAGTGGTGTTGGCCATGTACGATCCGAGGTCGAATCTCTGCTCCCCTGTGCCGAACGCTATCTCGCTTACGAGCACCTGGCTGTCAGAACCGACGGAATCTATGACGTTCCTGCTGCGTGTCAGGCTGCCGCCGTTGAACACGAAATTTGACCTCAGCACAGATCCGTCGGACGCATCGCCCTTGTACAGCGATACCACATTGGTGCCGCTGGCCTCGTTGTGCAGTACATTTAGTTCCACTTCCGCGCCGCTGCCGGCTGACACCTCGTTGAGCGCCACGACAGTGCCAGTACTTCCCTTGGATGTTACATATACTTCAGAGACCCCAACGCGTGAGTTCCTGCCTGCCTTGATCAGCACCTGCGAGGGCAGGTTGCCGCAGCCTATGAACAGCAGGTTCACGTTTGCCGAGCTGCCGTCCTTCACGTCTATGAGAATGAAGTGCCTTGAATATGCATTTGAGTATGCGGCCATCTTGTCATCGCCGCTGCTGAACAGCTTGCCTGATATGACAGATTCGTCAAGGTCTGCAGGAGATAGTATCTTCACGGCTGGGTTCCTGCTCACTGCCGTGGCATCGGATATGACAGCATCGAACTTCACCCGTGTCTTCTCCTCTATCTCCCTTGCAGTTGACTCGCAGTCTGCGCCCTGCGCGGCAGATGAAGACGCAGGATCAAGAGGCATGTCTATGAAGTACTTCTTGTACAGGTCGTTGGTCTCGGCTGGCAGCGATCTGTACCTGGAGATAGCCTCCTCTACGAACTGCTTGTAAGAAACCATTCAGTGCACCGCGCTTGCTACCCGACTCCCTTGCTTGTATCCAGCTTTATGAGCCTTTTGAGCTCAAGCGAATACTCGACAGGAAGCACCTTGGTGAGATCCTCTATGAATCCGAGGACTATCATTGCGGTTGCATCATCCTCGGATATGCCTCTTGACATGAGGTAGAAGATCTCATCGTCGCTGATCTTGCCGACCTTTGCCTCGTGGCTTATCATAGCGTCGCTCCTGTTTATCTGGTTGTACGGATAAGTGTTTGTCTTCGCATCCTCGTCAAGCAGCAGGGCGTCGCACGACACGTGAGCCTTAACGTTCTCTGCGTTCTTGGCAACGTGCAGAGTGCCCCTGAATGTAGTCACTCCGCTGCCCTTTGACACGCTCTTTGATATTATCTTCGAGGTGGTGTTCTTGGCGAGGTGGTATATCTTGCCTCCGGAGTCCTGCACCTGTCCGTCCCCGGCTATTGCTATTGAAAGGACCTCGCCGCTTGAGCCCTCGCCCTGCAGGTATATGCTTGGGTACTTCATGTTTATGGCGCTGCCTATGTTCGCATCTATCCACTCCACGCGCGAGCCCTTGGCGGCATGGGCGCGCTGCGTGACCAGGTTGTAAACATTCTTCGACCAGTTCTGTATGGTGACGTACCTTATGTGCGCGTTGTCAAGGGCTACCAGCTCCACCACCGCGGAGTGAAGGGCGTTGCTTGCGTACACAGGCGCAGTGCAGCCCTCCAGGTACGTCACATCGGCGCCCTCGTCGGCTATTATGAGAGTCCTCTCGAACTGGCCGGCGTTCTTTGCGTTTATCCTGAAGTAGGCGTTAAGCGGCATTGGAACCTTGACGCCCTTTGGCACGTATATGAAGCTGCCGCCTGACCAGGCGGCGGTGTTCAGTGCCGCGAACTTATTGTCTGTCGGGGGTATGATCTTGCCCCAGTACTTCTTCATGAGCTCAGGATACTTCTTCACGGCAGTGTCGGTATCGGTGAACACTATGCCAAGCCTTTCAAGCTCCTCGTTTATGTGCGAATACACCACAGAGCTGTCAAACTGCGCCTCTGCGCCTGCAAAGAACTTGCGCTCGGCCTCGGGCACTCCGAGCTTGTCGAACGTCTGCTTTATGTCGGCAGGCACATCCTCCCACCTCTTTGACTCCTTGGCCTTTGGGCTCATATAATAATAGAAATCGTCATAGTTTATCTTGCCAAGGTCCGCGCCCCAGGTTGGAGTGGGCTTGCTCTGGAACACCTTAAATGCCGTGAGCCTTTTCTCGAGCATCCACTCCGGCTCGTCCTTTATCTGGGATATCATGCGCACGGTCTTCTCTGATATGCCTTTTGGGAATTCGTCGTATGCTACGTCCTGATAGAAGCCATACTTCTCCTTGTACTCAGTCCTCTCAACGACCTCTTCCAGACCCTCATTTACCATCCTTACCTACCCTGAACAGAGCCTTCGACGTACGAGAACTTGCAGCCAAAGCTGTTCATAGAGTTGCATATGCTGCATATGCAGCTCTTTAGCGCTGGCTTGCTGCCCTTTGCAATAGCGCCTATGTGCGCATCTATTGTGGCCGCATCGATCTTCTTGGAAGCGTTGTCTACTACTGCTGAGTACTCGTCGTTGAGGTACTTGCTCACCGCAGCCTGGGCCACCCCAAGTATCCTTGCTATATTGGCCTCAGTAAGGTTGTACCTCTCCTTTAGCTGCTTTGCTATCACAACCCTTGCTGCAGGAACCACTTCGTTCGCAGCCTTTTCGTATCCGTCGATCATAGCGTATCGGCTCTTATAACTGAGTTATACAATGTAATGTATATATAGGTATCCTTAACCCGTAACCCCATACTCTATACTACAATATTATATATAGACAGCATCCACCTGCCGAGCCCGCAGAAGAATGATGCCATGGCCAGAGCAGTTGGGGATTCGTTCCAGCGCATGACGCATGTGAAGAGCCAGGCTGCAGAGAATGCCTGCTTACAGAAGCCGCTCCCAGGACTTGCAGCAGCGCAGATGCTTCTTTCTGGCCCTACTGTGCGCAGGGAAGTACGCGCGCAGGCGGCATGAACCTGGAGGGCTTCTATGTTGCGCAGATTGTCAGTGATCCGGGCATGGGCAGGCGCAGTGAAGTAAAACGGCCCTGGATTCGCTTAGGGATTGGATGGGCGCTGCGCTGCTTCAAAACCGAAACCTAATCAAAACCTAAGCATTTCATTGATGGTTAAATACCTAGTCCCTCACCATTAAATCCGGTGAACGGATGAGTGGGCTGTTAGAGACTAAGAACAAGATACTAAAATCGCTATCCCGCAAGCCCAAGACCGGCAGGCAGCTTGCTGATGAGCTTGGGCTTTCGCAGCCTACCCTGACACAGCACCTAAAGGAGCTGGAGTCCAGGGGCCTGATCAAGGGGGCGGATGGCAGCTACTCAAGGAGATGGAAATACTATGAGGTGAATGCCATGGAATACGAGAAGTTTGCTCAGAGCAGAAGCGCGCACAGGAATGCGGCTGCGGCTTTCGCTGCGGCAGTAGCAGTTATAATGATCGCGGCATTCGTAGCGGGAAGACTTAGCGCGCCTGGAGCAGCAGGCCAGCAATACAACAGCCCTGTGCCTGCGGCTGTTACAAGCAGTGGCAGCTCCACGCAGCCGCAGCTATCCAATGCCATAATCCCAGGAGGCTCTACAGGGGCTGCATTCGCATGCCCGTTCATAGGATACGCAGAGAGCAACATAACCATTGACAGCGTCACTGGATTCGCGCAGTATGAAGTATCCAACTACACTGATCTTGTGATCGCCCCTGGCAGCAGCGGCGCGGTAAGATACACTGTGCATGTTGCGCCTCTGGCTGGC
>DAHVAU010000028.1 GCA_027314465.1 Microcaldota archaeon | reverse complement strand
GCGTCTTTGCGTCACTTACAACCTGCCAATTAATCTCCGAGATCCAACTAAGTCCATAATGATATTTACTAAATTAATAATTTATAATCTATGAAGAACCTGAGAAAAGCAAGGGATTCTACATCCGACTCCAAAACAGCCTGTCATCATAAGGTATGAAATGGACTCGGCGGGATTCGCACCCGCGACCTTTTCGTTGCGAACGAAACGCGCTACTGCTGCGCTACGAGCCCACAGTAGCATGTGGTGATTGGTAATAATATACCTGCCTATGGGATACCGGGCAGACGGGTTGTTAATACCTGAAGAATCCGCCATATTTATATTTTACTTAACAAACACTTTAGCATGGATAGGCGCGGTGATGCCAAGGTCAAGGCCATATTCGACCGCATACTCAAGGACATAAAGCCAAGCCCTGCCGAGGTTCAGCAGACAGTTTACAAGGTAAACCACCTCATGGGAATTCTCAAGGAGACGGTGCCGCGTGATGTCGAGCTCAGGGTGGTGGGATCCGTAGCCAGGGGAACCAACCTGAAGGGCGACGGCGACATAGACATATTCATGCTCTTTGACAAGAGGATGGATAGGGACACTGTGGTCAAGAAGGGTGTGCAGTACGGGAAGAGGGTAGTAGGCAAGGAGAAGGGCAGATACGAGGTCAAGTATGCCGAGCATCCTTACATAAGGCTGTACCTCGACTCTATAGGGATCAAAGCAGACATAGTGCCAGCACTTAAGATAGACAACATAGAGGACATGGGCACAACGGTGGACAGGACGCCTATGCACACGGATTTCATAAACGGCAATCTGAGCGAGCGGCAGAGGGATGATGTAAGGCTGCTGAAGTACTTCATGAAGGCGCACGGGATATACGGTGCAGAGATAAAGACAAACGGCTTCTCCGGGTATCTGTGCGAGCTGCTAATCCATCACTACGGCTCACTTCATTCTCTAATGAAGCATGCGTCGAGATTCAGGCTACCGGTGGCGATAGAGCCGCTTTCCAGGAAGGAATCCACTGATGGGTTATTGGAGAAATTCAATTCAGAGTTCGTGGTAGTCGACCCTGTCGATGCTGGTAGGAACGTTGCTGCAGGGGTCTCCATGGAGTCCCTTGGAAGGTTCGCCATAGCATCACGCAGGTTTCTTGACAATCCTGAAGTAGATGCATTCTACGGTCCAAAGTTCTCTAGCGGATCTGCCGGGAAGATGATTCGCAAGCTTGCCTGCGATGCTGGTCTTGACGTATTTGCTATAATGTGCAAGGTGCCTGACAAGAGCGAGGACATAGTGTATCCGCAGCTAAGGAAGGTGAACCAGCAGATAGTAAGGCACCTGGAAGGCAACGGATTTACAGTTTATGAAAGTGTGCAGTTCATTCTCGGCCGCATGGGGTTCATGATCATACTCGCGCCTGCAGGGCAGTATATGGGTTCAAGGATGCTCAAAGGCCCTGAAGTGTTCATGAGGGATGCTGTGTCATCGTTCATGCGCATGCACAAGGATGCATACGGGTTCAGGATAAGCGGCACATGCTTATATGCACTGGAGAAGAGCAGGTTTGCGACCATACGCGACGCGCTTGGCAGCCTTCCTAAGGAATGTGTACGCCACAAGGACATAAACCTCGCTGCAGCTAAGATAACTGTGAACAGAATTCCCGCACAGGCCCAGGTGCAGGCGTACCTGGAGATAACAAAAAGGCTCACTGTATAGTTCAGATTGCTGCCTTTCCCAGCTTCTTGAGGATGCCGTTTAGCTCCTCGAGCATGTCTATGCCCCCCATGCCCCCCTTCTTACCGCTGATTATTGATACTACGCTCGCCGCTGCGCGCGGTCCTGAGAGGATCTCGTATGCTTCTACATAGTTGCCTGAGGCATTGACGCCGCAATAATCTATTGATTCTGCGACTATGTTGTCCTCTATCTTCTTGTGTGCATAGCCTCTCTTCTCCATGCGCGATAGCAGCGTGCCCAGGTGCTCCCTTATAGTTATGGCAACGGCACCGCGCACCTTCAAATCGCAGAGAAGGTGCCCCTCCACTATGACGACGTCCTTCTCGCTGCCCTTAATGCGCCTGCCTATCTCTGCGGACAGCCTTCTCATGTCGGCTATCATCTCCCCGTTTTTGGAGTATCCTGTGAACAGGTTCTTTCCCTTTACCAGGTCGTTTGCTGATATGAGTTCGCAGCTCGGCAGCCTGCGGCTCACCTCTCTTGATATGGTGGTCTTGCCGCTGCAAGGCGTTCCTGTTATCACTACTACCTTCTTCATCGCAACCTTCTTACTTCGAATCTCCAAGACCTGATATCGTATCGCCAGCCGCATCAAGTAGTGAGTTTATGATCGACTGCGAATTCTCTATGTCAAGCACAGGGTTGTCAGGGGCCTTGACAGATACCAGATAGCTCCTTGGCCCTGAGAACAGCCAGCTGCCCAGCATGTACTTTCTGTATGACACCGATAGATCGCCGATGTAGTTCGAGAAATTGACAAGCTTGCTTACCAGGGTGTCAAGCTGCCCGCCAAGCTGGTCTATGTATATCACTTCTGGCGCCGAGTAGCTCAGATCCAGATTATCCGTCTTTATAATCGGTATGCGCCCAAGAGCGGCCTTGTTTGATACGCTCTGGCTGACCTGGTTGTATAATGCGTCTGCCTTCTTCAGGTCCTCTTCCAATTCGTCATTCTCAGCGGAGAAGTCTTTTATGACGTCCTCGAAGTAGCCGTCAGAATCAGAGCGTATGTTCTTGATCTTGTTAAGTATGTCTGGGGTCTTTGCGAATTTCTCAGGAGCAAGCATGATGTCCCTCGCACTAACTCCGTACCTCGGACTGCATAAGGTGTCTATGTCCTTTACGAATAGTTCGGTCTGCTCATCCCATGGCAGGGCATCGTCGGCGTCGGCCATATTACCGAATTAATGTGCAGTCACGCCTATTAAAACCTTTCCCAGGTTCGCAGTCGGATATATAGATTTTATATGGCAGATACTAGCTATGGGAGCATGAACGACCTCGACTTTGCGTACAAGTATCCGTTCTCCAAGGAAGCACGGGACATAATAGCCGCTCATGGCGGTGCCATAGAGGACGGGCTGCTGCGCGCAGGCAAGGCAAGGCTTGAGGAGGACCTCAATGAAGAGACTGTGGGTTACAGCGCAGTGTCAATGGATGACATAAAAAGGGTGCACGTCCTAAGCTATGTGTATTCGAGGATGCTGGTTAGCGCCCTTCCAGGAGGTTCGTATACGGACAGGTACGTGCTCGCAGAATCCAGCAGGGTAGGGGGCGCGCTCGCATCTGAATCCCTTCCAAATATCACAAAACTCATGACGGAACTGGGAGTCGCCATGAGCTATGCGCAAGGCACGTTCATAATGAAGTTCACTGACTTACTGATGCTGGCATCAAGGGATGCCCGGCTGCGGCTCTCATCGCAGTCGCTGAGCAGGGGTCTTGTGTACCTTGACAGGGACTCTGCTATAAGGGTGCTGCAGGATGCATCCGCTGCCCAGATAAGAAAGAAGCTCCCAATACCACTGGACGAGCTTCCCGCCAGGGTGGTGGAAGAGGCCAAGACCGTGAGGCTTCCAAGGCTCAAGACTGCGGTAAAGGTGAGGGAGAGCAGCTACAGGTGGATAGAGCGCATACTATCCACCCCCATAGCGGACGTGAGGCACAGGACCGTGAACCTGGTGCTGGCACCTTATCTTACAAACATAAGGGGGATGGGGGAGGACGAGGCGGCAAGTGTGATAATCGAATACATAGAGAAGTGCAAGCAGGTAAATCCTGACACCAAGGTCAATGCCCCTTACATAAAGTACCAGTGCAAGTACGCAAAGTCAAGGGGCATGAAGCCGCTATCGCTCGACAGGGCCAGGGAGCTCTACCGCGGCGTACTTGATATTGACTAGTGATGCTATGTCAGAACTGGAAGGATTATGCCACATCTGCGGGAAGGTAGCTGGGGCTGTGTGCAGGATGTGCTCAAGGCCGTGCTGCGCGCTGCACATAAGAGCTGGCGTCTGCGATTCGTGCAGGAGCGGCAGGAAGGCATGATCCGTGCGGCTGCACGCCCAGATGCTACAATCCTGCGAAGTCTGTGGCAGATGTGCCTTCTGGAAAGGCCCTGCCGTTCTGCGCCTCTACCGGCAGGCCGAACTCCTCTGCAACTCTGGTAAGCTCTGAGAGGTCTACCTGTCTGTCTGTAGCAAGCTCAACGTAGGTGACATTACCAAGCTGCACTCTCTTAACAGTGAAAGTGAGCTGCTGGAACATTCCATTCCTCACAACCCTTATCTTCAGCGAGCCTCTTCGTATGGCATCGCCTGCCTTTGCCGAAAGCTGCATTGCAGTCCCATCCGTTTGATACTGACTATACACTTCGTCACAAAAACCATATTAAGCTATACTAGCGCATCTAACATCATGGATGTAAAGGTTACAGCCATACTGATATTCATCATATTCTCGGTATTCGTTCCTGTGTCGATGATATCGGCGTCAATTATGCTCAGGGGTCGGACCAGGAGGA
This sequence comes from Microcaldota archaeon, assembly GCA_027314465.1. Classification (GTDB taxonomy): domain Archaea; phylum Micrarchaeota; class Micrarchaeia; order Micrarchaeales; family CABMGC01; genus JAJZNA01. The sequence continues at coordinate 7,524 of DAHVAU010000028.1, read as the reverse complement.
ACAGGGTAAGGGACGCACCATACGAGAGCGCCGAGGCAAGTTCCGGCGGCGGAGTAAGCATAATGAAGGAGTACCTGCACTACTTCTCCATGTTCATCGCATACGAACTGCTGGTGGCTATAGCATTGGTATGGGTGCCTGTGGCTAGGGTTGTGTCGTTCGGATCAAGCATGGCAGTGCTGGGGCTTCTCGGAGCAGGGATTGTGATGGAGGCTCTTGTGGTGCTATTGGCATGGAAGAGTGGTTGATGCTATGGCAGATGAGATAGACCACGGGAGCGAGGAATTCGCAGATGCAAGGCAGGAGATGGACCAGCTTGTGTACGATTCGCTCAAGTCAAAGGAGATGAAGCCTAACGCCATGTTCGCCAGGCTATCTGACCTTGCAAAATCAGCGAAGATGTCCAGGACTGCGGTGACATGGGCCAGGAAGAACTCTCTGTGGCCTCTGCAGTTTGGCCTGGCGTGCTGCGCCATAGAGCTCATGGACTTCGGCTCGTCAAGGATAGATGCGGAGAGGAAGGGGTACCTGCTGTTCAGGGGAACTCCAAGGCAGTGCGACGTGATGGTGGTTGCAGGATGGGTTACAAAGTCGATGGTACCTGAGATCAAGAGGCTCTACGAGCAGATGACAGAGCCCAGGTACGTGATAGCCTTTGGCGAATGCGCTACCTGCGGCGGCCCGTGGTGGCAGAGCTACAACATAGTCAAGGGAATAGACGAGGTGCTGCATGTCGATGTGTACGTGGCAGGATGTCCTCCAAAGCCGGAGAACCTCTTTGCCGCTCTCATGAAGCTGCAGAAGAAGGTTGGTGGTAGCATTGAAGATTGACAGGGGGCAGCTCACTAACCAGGTGAGCAGACTAAAAGCCGCGGGATTCGACTACCTGGTCAAAATAACCGCGGTGGATTACGTGGATCATCTCGAAGTATTATATTTTGTCAGGGACATAGCAGCTTCAAAAGATGAGATCCTAGAAGTGACCGTGGCTCCATCGGATGCATGGGTTCCTACAATAATGGATTTTCATCTGTCTGCCGACTGGTATGAGAGGGAGCTTGCGGAGATGTTCGGCATAACTGTAAAGGGAAGGGCCACAGCGCGCCTCTTTCTGGAGAAGTGGGATGGCGCAGATCCGCCTCTGCGCAAGAGCTTTGTGTGGGACGCGCAGTATAGGACCAGGGATGTGAAGAAATGAGCGTGACCAGGATAAACGTAGGCCCAATACACCCCAGTACTCATGGAGTCATAAGGCTGGTCGTGGACGTGGATGGCGATACAATCGTCAACGTAGAGCCTCACGCGGGGTTCCTGCACAGGGGAGTAGAGAAGCTGGCAGAGACCCGCATGTATATGCAGATACCCCCTTACACCGAGAAGCTTGACTATGTTGCACCAATGTCATATGACGAGGCGTATGTTGCTGCTGTTGAGGCTGCAATGGGCATAGAGGTCAATGAGAAGGCAAAGTATGTGAGGACCGTTCTGCTCGAGCTGCAGAGAATAGCCAGCCATCTGCTTGGGCTTGGCACGCTGTGCAATGATATAGGGCAGATGTTCACGGTGTTCATGTGGACGTTCAAGGACAGGGACATAGTCTTGGACCTGCTGCAGGAAGCCACCGGCTCGCGCATGTTTTACGTCAATATGCGGCTTGGGGGTATGCATGCTGAGCTGCCGCCTGACTTCGCCGAGCATGCTTACAACACCATGAACTACATCGAGAAGCGCGTGTCGCAGTATGAGACGTACGTCGAGAAGAACACGGCGTTCATGGAGAGGATGAGGGGAATAGGGGTGCTTAGTTCTGAGGATGCAAAGGCCCTGGGCGTGGCCGGGCCTGTGCTGCGCGCATCAGGCGTAAACTACGATGCCAGAAAGCACTCTCCCTACTACATGTACGACAAGTTCCATTTCAATCCCAAGGTCATGCTCACCGGAGACAACTTCGCCAGGTACAAGGTCAGGATGCTTGAGATGAAGGAGAGTGTGCGCATAGTCAAGGCTGCGCTCAAGGCAATGCCTGAGGGGAGCTGCCTGGGAATGCCTGTAAAGCTGCGCAGCCCAAATCCAGTGAACAGGACTGTAAGCGTGAGCAGGGAGCTGCCCAGGGGCGAGTGCATGATGTACCTTGTGGCCGATCCGCAAAAGCCCTACAGACTCTCCATACGCTCGCCCAACATGGTCAACCTTGCAGCTATAGGGCACATAGCCAAGGGAGCAAGGTTCGCAGACCTATTCGGAATACTCGGCACCCTGGACATAATAATGGGATGCGTGGATAGATAGCATGCTGCAAGACCTACTGAGCGTAAACCTCTCAATACCCTTCTGGCTTAGCTCGCCTAGTCCGCTCTACGAGTTCATAGCTATCGTACTGTACGTCATAATAGTATCGATAATATTCTCTGTGTTCGGATACGTGATGGGATGGCTGGAGCGCAAGCTAATAGCAAGGGCGCAGTACAGGCACGGGCCTACTTATGTGGGCATGTGGGGGATATTCCAGAACATGGCAGACCTGATAAAGCTGCTCTCAAAACGCGACGTGATACCGCAGAGGGCCGACAGGGTGCTGTTTGCAGTGTCTCTGCCGCTGCTTCTGGCATTGTCCATCTTCGTCATACTCCTGCTTCCATACTCTCCAGGCCTGCAGGCAACGTCACTTGGGTTCGGCATGCTAATAGTGTTCACGATAATAGCCTTCCTGCCACTGCTCCTGTTCACTGCTGGATTCTCGAGCGGAAACAAGTTCTCAGGCATAAGCGCGCAGAGGTCCGTGCTGATACTACTTAGCTACGAGATACCTACCCTGCTTGTGATAGCCTCTGTGGGGCTGATGGCCAATGGCTACAACCTGCAGTCAATAGTGAGCGGGCAGCACATATACTACGCGCTTCTGATGCCCATAGGTTTCATAGTGTTCTTCATAGCCATGCTTGCAGAGTTCGAGAGGCCTCCGTTCGATCTAAGGGAGGCGGACTCAGAGCTCATAGCAGGGTGGCTCACAGACGTAAGCGCACCGTACTATGCGCTTGCGCTCTTTTTGGACTACGCGAGGATGTTCCTCGGGAGCGTGCTAATAGCCATACTGTTCTTGGGCGGATGGTCAGGCCCTGCAATTCTGCCGCCGCTGTTCTGGCTCATCCTAAAGGCGTTCATAATAGCCATATTCGTTATAATGGTCAGGGCAACAGCGTTCAGGATGAGGGCCGACAGGGTGCTGAGGTTCGGATGGGCGTGGCTGATACCTCTCGCATTAATAAATCTTGTAATAACATACTTAGTGTTCGTAGGGTGAAGTGAATGCTTGGGTCTCTGACAAAGACGATAAAGGCCGCTGCTCTGGGTAAGCAGTACACTACAGAGTTCCCAGAGCACAGGGAGTCGCTTCCTGACAGCTACAGGGGCAGGCTGAGACTGGACATGTCAACGTGCATAAGCTGCTCTGCATGCGCCATAATATGCCCCAACCAGACGATAACGATGGTTGATGTGCTAACCGACAAGGGTAAGAAGGTGATGCCTCTGGTGGGCCACGAGAGGTGCCTGTTCTGCGCACTGTGCGAGGAGGTATGTCCTCCGAAGTGCCTCACGCTCACCAAGAGCTACGACTACGAGGCATACGACAAGAGGGAACTGCTCACAAGGCCCGAGGAGCTCGAGTGAGATGATGCTGGGCACATTCGCGTTCCTAGTGGTCTATGCATTCACTGCAATATCTGCATTATATATGTTCCTCAGCAGAAAGCTCATGCACGCAGTGGTCGGGCTCGCCCTGGCATTTACCGGCACTGCGCTCGCGTTCCTGGTAATGGGCCAGACCATTATAGCGATACTCCAGATGTTAGTGTTTGTCGGGGGGCTGTCCACATATCTTGTGGTGGCAGTCGCATCAGAGGAGCGCAGTTCGATGATGCTCAAGGCCCAGTACTTCATCGTGGCTCTTGCGGCGATGCTAATAGCCGTGGTGTTTGCCATGTGGCAGGTTCCGCAGCGCAGCATTGTGTACCCAAGCGCGTTCCTCGCGTCGTTCTCGTCCGCGCTATCTGGACAGTACGCCGTCTTCTATGTCATAGTGGCGCTGCTCTTCGGCACACTCATATCTAGCGTGCTCATACTCAGGAGATTCACAAAGCTGTTGATCTGATGGTAGAGCTTGCATACACCCTCGCACTTGCCTTCTCGCTCTTCTCGCTAGGTCTTGCTGGAATAGCTGCAGACAGGCACCTGATAGTGATAATGCTGTCTGTAGAGCTGATATTTGCTGCAAGCGTTGTCGCATTGACCGGATTCTTCGCATCGCAGGGCTCTGTGAGCCAGTATGCTATCACCATGCTGTTCTCGATATTCGCCGTAGCGGCAGTTGAGATAATAACTGTTATAGCGTTCTATGTGTACATGAAGCACTACGGTATAGAGTTCGACATATCGAAGCTCTCGAGGATGAAGTGGTAATATGATAGCGCTTATAGTGTTGTTGCCATTGATAATCGCGGCCGTTGTTGTGCTCGCGCTCCAAGGCCGCAACGCCTCCAGATCGAAGTACGTCGCCCTTGCGGGCACGTTAGCCGCGCTGGCCCTTCTGCCGCTGGTAAGCTATGGCCAGCAGTCAATACCATGGTTTAGCGTAGGGCAGTACTCAGTTGCAATAGCAGTATCCGTTACTTCTCTCAGCTTCATCCTTCTTGCAGTGGTGCTTATGATAGGCCCGCTCGTCTTCGCGTACTCCATGGGATACATGGACAGGCTCAGCGAGCAGCGCAGGTACTACGCCGAGCTGCTGGTGTTCGAGGCCGCAATGGCCGCTTTTGCAGTGAGCGGAAACTTCATACTCATGTTCATAGCCTGGGAGTTCCTCAGCCTAACAAGCTACCTTCTCATAGGGTTCTGGAATGCAAGGGACTCGGCCAACAGGGCCGCAAGGAAGGCAATAACAACAATACTTATCGGGGACATAGCGTTCCTGGCCGCGATGGTGCTCTTCTGGAGCATGTTTGGCACATTGCAGTTCAGCCAGATCCTTCCTGCCCTTGGCACAGCGCCCCAGCCATTGCTCTACACCGCGGTGCTCCTTCTGCTTGCCGCCGTATTCACCAAGTCCGCGCAGTTCCCATTCCACGAATGGCTCATAGACGCCATGGAGGGCCCGACTCCTGTGTCGGCGTTCCTGCACTCCAGCACGATGGTAAAGGCAGGCGTGTTCATGGTGATGGTCCTTTATCCGCTGTTCTCATCTTCTCGGGTAAGCGGCATAATAATGACTGTCGGGGTAGTCACTGCAATAATATCGACGCTAGCAGCTTCCAGGGAGATGCATGTCAAGAAGGTCATAGCATACTCCACAATACAGGAGCTGTCGTTGATGCTTGTCGTTGTCAGCGCCGGCGCGGTAGTGGCAGGCATATACTTCTTCTTCGTGCAGAGCTTCTACAAGGCCCTGCTCTTTTTCATAGCCGGCATAGCAATGAAGGCTACCGACAGCAATCAGCTCGACAAGGTCTCTGGCCTGAGCTCTTCAAAGATCGCCCTGATATCTGTACTGTTCGGCGCCCTGTCTATTGCAGGGTTCATACCGTTCTCGGGATTCTTTGCGTCCAGCTCCATAGCCTCTGCGCTTTACAATAACCTGGCGCTGTACGCGATAGTCTCTGCGATAAGCATGCTCACCAGCTTCTACATATTCAGGTGGGTCTACTACCTTCTGCGCCCTCCAAGGCATGCAGCATCTGGATTATCTTACATGGCGCAACCTGCCAGCATGGTGTATCCTCCCTTGATACTCGCAGCGGCTACCCTTGCGGTCTCAGTGCTGTTCTTCTACTTTCCTGGCTTCATATCCGCAGGCTCGCAGCCCTCACAGCTGCCCGGCACCCTCTCTATAACGCTCGGTGACAGCGTCATACTCACAGTGCTTGCACTGGCCGGAGCATTGGCAGCAGTGGTGCTGTACTGGCACGGCTCAGCATCGAAGTCAGACTCAAAGGCCCTGCGCATCGTGCACACCGGCAACGCAGTCAATATTGCATACAGCGCCGTATCCTCGTTCATGGTAAGCCTGTGCGAGGGCGTTGTCGCATTCGACGGCTTTGTCAGCGATGGCTTCGAGAGGATAGGGAGGCTCACCGTCGCATCCGGATATGCACTGAGGAGGGCATCTGTGGGAAACATAAATGCCTACGCGCTCATATTCATCGTAGGCGCAGCGGTGATCTTCATAGCAGTCTACATGGTGGGAGCACTATGATCCTGGTATACGCACTGTTCGCCATTTCTGCCGCAGCCGTGCTGGCAAGTGTAGCAGCAAGGCTTGTTTCCGACAGGAAGACGCATCTGATCTCCAACGTCATTCTGCTTGCAGCCATGGCTGCGTGCATAATGGCCCTTATGGCATCTGGATATTCAGGCAACTTTGCCGGCATATTCTCGATAAACGCGTTCTCGCTGCTGTTCGGCCTGATGTTTACCATAGGCCTGATCCTAGTGAATCTCGTTGCATATGGACACTCAAGGCAGTACCAGGACTTTGCGGTCATAAGCGACTTCTCACTTATCGGGATGCTTGTAGTAGCGTCATCATCATCTCTGGTCACCATATTCCTGGGGCTGGAGCTGTCCAGCATACCGATAGTCTTCGCCATGCTGCTGTCGGGCAGGGACATGGAGGCCGCAGCAAAGTTCTTCATAATGGCATCGATAGCGCTTGCAGTGCTCTCGCTTGCCATAGTGCTTGTGTACGGCGCCACAGGCACGCTTGCCCTGTCTTCGTACTCTCAGAGCGCGCTGATGGCGTTCTCAGCAGTGCTGTTCATAGCCTCGCTGGGCATCGAGGCATCAATATTCCCGTTCAACGTACTGATGCCTGACGTATACAGCGGCTCGCCCGCATACCTTACCGGCATGCTCGGCGGAGTCAACAAGAAGGTGGGATTCGCAGCCCTGCTGCAGGTTGCCATACTGGTATTCGTAACGTACTCATGGCTGTTCATGGTCCTAGCTGCGCTCGCTGTGCTAACCATGTTCTACGGTAACATAGTCGCGCTGATGCAGAAGAACTTCAAGAGGATGATGGCCTACTCGTCCATATCGCAGGCCGGCTACATGATGATAGGAATAGCGGTGCACAACTCCGAAGGAGCCTCAGCTGCGATATTCCAGATATTCTCCCACCTGTTCCTGTTCATAGGCATAATGGCTGTAATCGCAGTGCTGGAGAGCAGAGACAGGGCCACGATAGACGATCTCATAGGCCTTAACGGCGAGAACAGGCTCATGGCCTTCGCGCTTGCAGTGTTCATGCTCTCCCTGGTGGGCATGCCATTCACCAGCGGCTTTGTAGGAAAATTCCTGATCTTCATCAGCGCCGTGAATTCTGGTATGGCATGGCTAGCCATCATAGGCATAGCAAACAGCGTGATATCCATCCTCTACTACTCAAGGGCGATAATGGCAATTTACACAGAGCGTGCAGGCGGCAGGCCGGTTATGATAGGCAGCACTGTCACTGCAGTGATAATGGTATGC
>DAHVAU010000025.1 GCA_027314465.1 Microcaldota archaeon | reverse complement strand
CAATCATGCCATGTTGTATTTACTATACCAACAGCCGCAGGACGTGATATAACTGAGTTATAAAAACAGGTTCTTATGTGTAGCGCATTCTTTTGTGGAAGCCAATAAACGTGAATAGGTACTGGCTGCCGGTCTGGCAACATCGCACTCATGCCCCTATTATAAGCAATACCATATTGCCGAACAGCAGCGAGAACACTACTCCAATGAATATGAATGCAGAGAACGGCACAGAGTCCCTGTACACGGGTATTCTTATTCTGGTGCCCTTCAGGTCCTTTATGAGTCTTGCAGTAGCCAGCCTCCCAAACCTGGTCTTCTTTCTTAGTGCTGCTATGTCCTTCTTTGGCATGAGGCCCACTGCGATCATATCTCCTTCATCAAGCTGACGCGGGTATATGTACGAGACCATGCTAAGGTACACCCTTGTCTCGTATGCGGCTGTCACGGCGGATGCGATGGCAAGCACTATTATCAGGGCAGTGCCCAGCGGCCTGGGGCCTACAGTGGCATATAATATGACTAGGAACAATGCGTAGCATGCAAGTATGGCAATCCCATGCCCTGGTTTGAGGTCTGCCTTCGGCCCAGCAGCCCTCTTCGCCCTTCGCTTTAGGCCAAGGTAGTATACAGGTATGAACAGAAGAGCAGCATACCCTGCAGCTATTACCACTGAGACAGCGAACGGGATGAAGAACTGGTATACTCCTATTGCCGCTGGCAGCTGCCATACTGGCAGAATCAGCGAGATGAATACGAGCTCGAATATGTCTCCTCCGCCCAGCATTCCGGAGCGGTAGATCACATATCCGATGGCTGCTATTGCAACTGCAATGCCGAACGTGAGCAGGTAATCGGACCTTGACAGCAGCGCCATTGCAACCCCTATCACGATTGTGGCGTATGCAAATACGTTCGGCACATTGCGCCTATTGAATACGTCGAACATTGCGTAGACGGCCGTTATTATGAGCAGTACTGCTATCTCTGCGTCGCCGTATGTTATCATGAATAACAGAGACATCTTGTAGAAAAGGTTTAAATAGCTGCCCTGCGGATTTAGAACAGAGATACAGTGTTGCATATGACGCAATGGTCTACCTGGTACTACATGGCATTGAAGCCATCCATGGTAGTAGCGTCAGCAGTGAATGGGGCTATATACGGAACCAATTCAATGTGCAAGCACCCATTCGCCGCATAAGGGCATAAATCAAATCTCTCTTTCTTGGTGGTGCTCTTATGCCTATACAAATAGTTAGTATTGAAAATGCGACCAGTCTCAGGGTCACTGAAAAGGAGCTAACTCTGCTGCACGAGATCGGCCTTAATCTTATACCTACCGCAACAGACTTCGTAGACTACATGTCCAGCAAGTACACTGCATCGCAGAGCGGCATATGGTACACGCTTAAGAAGCTAAAGAGGGAGGGGATCGTGGACTTCACCGAGAAGGGCGAGGAGCCCAGGCCGCTGGGCCTCACGCAGCGGGGCACAAAGATGATAAGGGGCAGGATAATGGGCGTGCAGAACAGGAAGTACCATATCGCGCAGGTACCTAGCATAAGCACTTAGTACATAAGAAGGCGATGCGCCGTTGGGAGGGTGGGGCTGCGGGGCAACCCGCATCCATGATACTTACCCAAATTTTACTTGTTTTCCGTTGTCTCTGATATTATCTCTTCCATGTGCCTCCAGTTGTTGGCGTCCACGGGATTGGAGAACTTGCTGTGTTTTATGATCTCTTCCCCCCACGGCTGCCTGTAAACCATGCCTGCCTTGCAGCGGTCTATTAGCTGCTGCATGGTGCTGGTCCTTATTGCCTCTATTATGGCCCCAATCTGGCGGTCCAGATCGAGCTTGTCGTAGTTGTTGAATAGCGTCATGTCTGCATGCAGGCTGGCTATGGCCGTCTCGGCAGGGTTTGTCATCTGCTCTGTTGTGGGATACCTTCCATACTTTGCTTTGTAATGCTCCAGTAGCTTTTTCTCGTCAGCCTCAAGCCTTATGACAACGAAGCTGCCAAGCGCCTGCCTGAACGCCTCCAGCTCCTCAGGCTTCCTCAGCCCGTCGCATACTACAGGAAGCTTATTGTTAGCCTTCAGATCCCTGATTATGTGCTTGGCCCATACTGCAGGGTCGAGCTCCCTGAGCTTGTTGCCTATGTCCTGCAATAGCGACCTGTTGTACTGCGTCATGCCGAACAGGTCCCTTGCGATCTCCTCTATTTTCTGCGAGAACGAGGGCCTGTACACCTTTATGCCAAAAGCCTCCTCCATCCTGAACTTGAGGTAGTCGGAATATGTGCTCTTCCCTGACCCTGCGAATCCTATGAACACAAATGAGGGAATATTCGATACGTCAACGCTACTGCCTTGCTGCTGTGCTTGCTCTGCCATGTTATCAATTATGGGTATGTTCTTTGCGCAGCCCAGCAATTTAACCCTTTCGCAGTCTGGGCTAGTCGACGTTCTTTTGCTCCAGGCGCGACACTATCTCATCGACACTGCGTTTCAGCTCGGCCTTGGTGCCCTCATTGTAGATAAGGAAATCAGCATGCTTTATGGCCTCTTCCATCCCAAAGCCCTTGTTGGTCCTCTCCCTCTCTTCAAATGTCCTGTAGCTCATTACCCGTTCCTTGTTCCTATGCTTCAGCCTCTCGAAACGCATGCTGCTGGGAGCTATAACCGCTATTATTATCAGCCCCTTCATGTATTTCTTGAGGTATCTGAATTCATACATGCTCCTAAGCCCAGATATTACGATGTCCTTGTAGTTATGGCGCACAACCCGCTTCTCGAGCTCCACTGCCACTATCTCATTGCCCCTCTCTTTGCGTATGCGCGGCGTGAACTTCTCCCGGTTCTCTATAGTGATCTCTATGCCTTCATTGCGCATCATCTCATCCACAACCTCCCTCATCTCGTATATGCGGAATCCCCTGCGCCTAAGGATCGTGGCCACCTCGCTCTTACCTGCCCCCGGCATACCAGTTATGCATATCTTCATGCCGCCACCTAGTGCACCTTGCTGCCAGCCTCCATATCCCTGTCTGTTGTCAATAACGATATCAACGTATCGGCTTCCCCTGCCGCAAGCAGCATTCCCTGCGATTCTATACCTGCTATTGCTTTAGGGTCAAGGTTAGCTATGCATACCACGGACTTTCCTAAGAGCTCCTCTTTTGTGTACGCCCCCCTTATCCCTGCGACTATCTGGCGTTTCCCAATCTCAGGACCAAGATCGACGACAAGCTTGTACATGGGCTTACGGGCAGTGGGGTGGTCTTCCACTTCCACTATCCTGCCCACCCTAAGATCAAGAGCGAGAAATGAGCCTATGTCGACCATGAAAGCAACATACATTAAAATGAGTAAAACTATATAACCTCATGCGTGTATTCACCGCCATAAGTCTGCCGGATGAAATACGCGGCAGGATAGCTGCGCTGGCAAGGGCCCTGCCCGGGCCAGTAGCCGCAGTGGCCAAGGACAATCTTCACATCACCCTGCATTTCTTCGGCGAGCGCAGGGCATCTGAGACAGAGTCGATAATAGGCTCACTTGGCGCAGTGCATCAGGAGCGCTACGAAGCAGACGTATGCGGCGTATCTGCTTTTGGTGGAAGAACGCCCAAGGTGGTATTTGCCAAGGTGAGCGATGGTGGCAGAACTGCGCAGCTATACAGGTTCATATCCAAGAGGCTCGGCAATGCCGGCATAGTGGGCGAAGAGGGGCGCGACTACGTGCCGCACGTTACAATTGCCCGCACACTGCGCACAAGCCCGTCGTCTGCCATAAACGGCTTTGTGGCTGCGCATTCGTTGACGGAATTCGGCAGGTTTACGGTATGCTCTGTGCTTGTGATGAAGAGCACGCTGACTTCAGCAGGACCAACTTACGAGACACTATTCGAACACAAGCTCTGACACGCTCCTAGCAAAATCCTCCGGCTTCACGCTGCACACAAGTTCGCCCGGTCTGTATATCCTATTTAGCATGAGCAGATTGTAGGTAACCCCGGTTTTTGTGTCTATTGCTATATGCCTTGTCTCGTTTCCGAACAGGTCAGCTTCCATGAGCTTGGCCCCGGACTCCTTATGCATGACCTCGATGCTTAGGCTGTACGCCGAGCGGCCATTCTGCAGGCCTATCACCCTCATCTCCAGGTTGCCGCTTTTCATCCTGGCCAGGGCCTTTACCATCTTTGTGATCACTGGCGCACTCAGATCCCTGCTCATGCGCATTGCAAGTATTGAGCGCGTATTAACATCATATATCGTGGCCATCAGATCATAGGACAGATCCTTTGCTAATATGTACCGGTGCGCATCGGAGTACGCCATGTGCATGGCCCTGTTCAGGCCGAGCTCCACCCCCCTGTCGGATATCTGCGCTATGGATGCATGCTGCCTTGCGCCTGTATTAACGCACAGCTGCGCCTGCGAATGCGACAACGCTGAATATTTCAGATACGAATTCCACAGATCCAACCTACCACGCAGTATAAAATTGGCATGAAAGTAATATAATTGCTCGGCCTCCGCCAAGGCTCGCCAGGTCGCGGCAGGCATGTCTGTGCTGCTGTGCCACTATTTTGCCAAAGTTTATAAATATTGCCGTCTAAAACAAGTTTACAATAAGCTAGTTTTAGGCAGGCGCTTATCAATGAAATTATCGGTTCTAAGCAGCGATGAGAAATCACTGAAGTTCAGGTTAGAGGATACTAATTTCTCGTTCGCAAACGCGTTCAGGAGGGCGATGATAAACGGCGTAGGTAGCCTTGCAATAGACCAGGTCACGTTCTATGAAAATTCAAGTGCGATGTTCGATGAGTACATAGCGCACAGAATAGGCCTTGTCCCAATAAAGACGCCCAAGGGCTACGACGAGAAGGACGAGGTGGTATTCTCTCTTACGGCAGACGGCCCTGTTACAGTATTGTCCAAAGAGCTTGCAAGCACGTCCAAGGACGTGGCCGTGGCAAACGACAATATACCAATAATAAAGCTTGCCGAGGGGCAGAAACTGAAGGTGGACTGCAAAGCCGTATTCAGCAATGCAATGAAGAGCTCAAAGTTCCAGCCGGGCCTGGTTTCGTACAAGGCAATTGACGACACCACGTTCGAGTTTTACATTGAAAGTTTCGGGCAGATGCCACCGGTGGAGATAGTCCACAGAGCACTAAGTATAATAAGCGATGACTTGAAAGATGTATACAAGGAGGTAAAGAAATAGCAAAGCGCGGGGGTGGCAGAGCCTGGTCAAATGCGCTGGCTTGAGGGGTCAGTAGCTTTAGTGCTTGCGTGAGTTCGAATCTCACCCCCCGCATAATAAGTGACGTTCATGGAAAAAATCGAGAACATTAATGTAAGCAGATGGGTGGAATCCCTGGAGAGGCAGCGCAGCCAGGCCAAGAATCCAAAGCTCATTGCATACCTGATAAAGCTCTCCACCAAGCCCAAGAGGCTCAGGCCAAGCGTGAACCTGTCCAAGCTCGACAGGCTGGTCAAGGAAAGCGAGAGCATAATAGTTCCGGGCAAGGTGCTCGGCTCAGGGGTCATGAACAAGAAGATCAAGATAGCTGCCATAGACTTCTCCGCAAGCGCAGTGGAGAAGCTCAACACTGCCAAGTGCGAGATAGTCGGCATAGACGAGATGCTCGCAAACAAGTCTGCAAGGATAATAATCTGATAACATGGAATATGTTGTTGATGGATCGGACAAGGTGCTCGGAAGGGCGGCAAGCCAGGTAGCTAAGCTGCTGCTCAACGGTAACACCGTATCCGTGATAAACTCAGAGAAGATGATAATAAGCGGCCACCAGGACAGGATCCAGGATAAGTACAAGAGGCTCATAGAGCTCAAGGACAAGGCAAACCCCGAGCACTCACCCTACTGGCCCAGGCGTCCTGATATGTTCGTGAAGAGGGTCATAAGGGGCATGCTGCCATACAAGAGGCCGAAAGGCAAGTCTGCCTTCAAGAGGCTCAGGGTGTATGTGGGAGCCCCTGACGGCGTCAAGGGCGAGCAGTTCAGCGTTAAGTCGAGCGGGTCAAGAGAGATATTCGAGACAGTGATGACGGTTAAGCAGCTTACGGACAAGCTTGGATATAGGCAGTGATATTAATGGCGGAATCAAAAGGAATAGAGAATCTTGAAAAGGAGCTTGAGACACTATACCAGCCTAAGGTGCAGCCCGGGAAGGCACAGGTCAAGAGGCAGCAGGCCGCAAAGGCTACCAAGAAGAAGGCAGCCAAGACGCCTCTGCTCTCAAAAGGCAAGAGGAAGAGGGCAGTTGCCAGAGCATCACTGCTGCAGGGAGGAAGCGGAAGGGTCACCATAAACGGGGTTGACGTGGCCCTGATAAAGCCAAGGGAGATAAGGGAACTCATACTTGAACCTATAAACATCACCGACGCAGCTGCACAGGTCGCAAAGTCTGCTGACATACAGGTAAGCGTATATGGCGGAGGGTTCAGCGGTCAGGCGCAGGCAGCAAGAGCTGCCATAGCAAAGGCCATAGTCAAGGCATCTCCATCGCCGGACTCGCTGCGCAGCTTCTACATGGAGTACGACAGGCATCTACTCGTTGACGATACTAGGGAAGTGGAACCAAAGAAGTTCAAGGGACCAAAGGCAAGGGCCAGGTTCCAGAAATCATACAGGTGATTTGATCACTGCGCTGAACAATAGGCACGCGCCAAGGGGGACTGCCCTGACGGAGCTGTTCGACAACGGTCATGCCAGGGATCGCCTGGCGCCCAGGCTTGTCTTCGAGAGCGTGCGAAGGGGCTATGCAGACGCTAACGCGGCACGTGATCTTGAGCGCATTGCATCGCATTCGACTGATTTCGGCCTCGCAGCACTATACAGGTCGAGCTCAGTATCGCATTTCATGGCAGCAAGGAAAACACTAACTGACATGCTCGACAGGCACAGCAGAACAAGCCACGGCAACACCGTCGTCGACGCGCTGGCGAAGATAAGGAGGATGGCAACAGGGCAGCTCGAGAAGCTGGTTGTCGGCCTGACCATAAAGCACATAAAGGAGGCATATCAATATTCAAATAATAAGACGATGATACTATGATGATACCAGTAAGATGCTTCTCATGCGGCCAGGTCGTTGGGGACAGGTGGGCTGAGTTCAAGGAGAGGACACAGTCAAAAAAGGAAGACCCCGGCGCAGTGCTGGACTCGATGCACGTTACCCGTTACTGCTGCAGGCGCATGCTCATAAGCCACGTGGATCTGATAGACGACGTGATTAACTACAGCAGGAAGTGACCGTTACGAGCGCAGCAAGTAAACATTTAAAAGAAGCTCATGCCAAGTATATGGTGCGGGGTCGTCTGCTAGCTTGGTTAGGCTCTGTGCTTAGGGAGCATAAGACCCGCGTTCAAAATAAGCTCAGGCTTATGAAAATCGCGGCGACCCCGATTTAGTGATCAACATGGCAAACGAATTGCTCATAGACCAGGCGACGTACCTTGAGGCAGGAGTGCACATAGGCACAAAGGTAAAGACGCCTGGAATGAAGAGGTACATATACAAAGTCAGGGAGGACGGGCTCTATCTGCTTGAGCTAGCAACCATAGACAAGAAGATAAGGGAGGCGGCAAAGACCCTGGCGCAGTACGAGCCGAAGAACATAGCAGTGACTGCCTCAAGGATCTACGCCATCGCATCAGCATCGAAGTTCGCCGAGATAACGGGTTCAAAGCTCGTAAGCGGCAGGGTCATGCCTGGCATCTTCACCAATCCAAACAGGCCCGATTACATGGAGCCATCGCTCATACTTCTAAGAGACACAAGGAACGAGAGGCAGGCTGTGAAAGAGGCCAGCAAGACGAGCATACCAATCGTGGCTCTCTGCGACACAGACAACTGGATAAAGTTCGTGGATCTTGTTCTGCCGTGCAACAACAAGGGAAGGCGCTCACTCGCGCTCATATACTATCTTCTGGCCAGGGAGTTCCTGAAAGAGAAAGGTTTAATAAAAGCAAACGAAGAGTTCAACTATAAAGTCTCCGACTTTGAAGCAAAAGTAGAGATGAAGGCGAAATAGTTGCCAAAGGCTGCGCTCAAACTGCAACCAGCGATAGATTTCCTGGCGTCATACGGTCTAGCAATAGCCGTCATAGGAATCGCCCTCGCCGCGATAATCTCCATTGCCCTGCATCCCCCTCAAGCAGTGTCATGCATATCCCCTCCTGGCTTTAGCTGCGGATACGTATCGATAAATACTACCGGCGCCATTGTAGCTACAATCTCCCAGGCCATAGGTTCTGCGATAAAGATAAACGGCGTGGCATGCTCTTCGCAGCAGCAGGCCAGCGGCGGCCCTCTTTACGGCAACACAGGAGTCAATGCGCTGTCACAATATTACCCTCCAAGCACATTCACCCCTGGCAACGTCATGTACAGTGGCACAACCCAGACACTGTCTGCATACTGCTACTCGGGCCCCGCAGCCAAGGCCACTGGTGGCATAGGCACCACTTTCTCTGGTTATCTATGGATAAACTACACGCTGCCTGACTACGGTTCATACACCGAACTGGCTGCAACGTTCACTGCGCCGTTCGTGCACGGATCACTTACAACATACACGACCACGTCATCCGTATCATCGTCCTCCTCCAGCACGTCGTCCATCAGCACCTCCACCACAAGCATACTAACCACCACTGCAAACACTCTGCAGACCGTGTACGTCCCAATTACGATAACCAACTCGCAGCCTTCAGCTACTCCGGCAGGGTTCCAGGAGATGCTCAACGTGCCTAGCTCATCATATTCATCCTACATAAGCCCTACCTGGATGAACGTCGAGTTCACCACAGGCCCCGCAGCAACAGGCAGCGTGATACCTGCATGGGTCGAGAGCGGAGACACCAACACGGCACCAAATACGATAGTGTGGGCCAAGCTCATGGAATCGATACCGGCAAACGGCAACACTGTAATCTACATGGACTTCATGCCAACCAACGTGATGTCCGCATCTGGTCCCACCGGCGAGGCTCCCCAGCTCAGCCCCACATACGGTGCATACGACAACGGCGCCAGCGTATTCAACGAATACTGGAACTTCCCTGGCCCCGGCCTCCCCTCGGGATGGACGGATGCCAATACTGTTGGGTACACTGTCAGCAACGGCCTCTATGTGACAGGCGGGTCGGCATACGGGCCCGCAGACTTCCTGTTCCAGTCCAATGTGCTCGAGGCCTATCTGGAGTGGCCTTACGCCGAAGTGCCTGCAGGCGGCTCTTCAGGCATTGACGATGCCGACGCATCGGGCTACCTTGGTGGCGCGGGCAACCTGATATACTTCCACGCCCTGCCGTTAGGGGGCGGCTCTACCCGCGTGTACACGTATGCCGCCAACGGTCCGACGCCATACGGGATTGACGGAGGCATAGGCATATTCAACTACGTGCCGGGCACATACTATGTGCTCTCAACCTTCTCCAACTCCATAGCAACAGGGTGGCTTGAGAACTACTTACAGGTTTACAGCGCCGCAGGCTCGGTCAACTCATATGCCAGATACGTGATGCTTGGTGACTACTTCACAGGGTCCACGCAGCCCACTACGCCGATAATGTACAAATGGGCCAGGGTCAGGACATATCCGCCTGGCGGGATAATGCCATCGGCAAGCTTCGGAGGCGTCGGAATATACACAACACTCACGGTGGCTCAGCCTGCAGCATCACCTTCCTCTGTGCAGCAGGGACAGACTGCAAACATAGTCGATTCTGGTGCGATCGGCGGTTCCGCGCCTTACACTTACCAGTGGTACGTCAAGGCCCCCGGATCGGGTAGCTACATAACTGCAACTTCAACCTACTGTTCCAGCCCAACCTCCACCACCTGCAGCTTTGCTACCAATTCCCTGACAACCATGGGCACGTACAGTTTCGAGCTTCAGGCCAAGGACAGCTTATCGGAAACAGCCAACTCCCCAGCGGTATCGGTTACGGTAACTGCGGCATCCACAGTGCATTACGTTGCCGTAACTCTTACGAACTCACAGACTGGCACCGTTTCATACGTGCCAGTGACCATAAATGCCGAGTCGGCAATGACAGGGCCGTTCCAGCAGGAGATACCTATAGACTCGGCTACTTACGGCTCGCTGATAAACTCCGCCTGGTCGAACGTCGAGTTCACCACAGGCCCTGCAGCAACCGGTACTGTGCTCCAGGCCTGGGTGCAGTCAGGTGCCTCTAATCTCGCGTCGAACACCCTGGTGTGGATTGACTTCCCTTCAGGGCTGGCCAGCGGCTCCACAACAATCTACATGGACTTCATGCCAACCGATGTGATGTCCGCATCTGGCCCCACCGGCGAGGCCCCCCAGCTCAGCCCCACATACGGCGCATACGACAACGGCGCCAATGTCTTCAACTTCTACGACAACTTCGCTGGCACATCATTGGATGCCAAGTGGGGGAGCACCGTTGCCAACTCAGGGGGCTCAATTTCTGTGAACAACGGCGCCACGTTAACTACAAGTGCAACCTCCAGCTACGTCTTCCTCCCTGCAGCCAGTACAGTGGCCTACCCGCAGATAACAGAGATGCTCTTCGACCCTAGCAACACAGCCTCTGCAGGAATAGCCGTAACCATTGGCGAAACCGAGGGAACCACCGCCAGCTCCTGGGTGGACCTCTGCCAAGGCGCAGAGGTCGACTGGAATATCGGCACCACTGATACATACCTGGTCACTTCCGCTAGCTGCACCAATGCTATATCTGCGTACACTTCGGCGCCTAACGCAATCAGCAGCAACAGCGTCGTTGGCTTTGCATGGACGCCGTCCAATCTCTATTCATATATCAACGGAACGCAGCTGACCTCCCAGAGCACAACGGGTTCGGGCCTCACCATAGCAGACTACATGCCATACCTGGGACTCAGCAACCTTGCCGTAGGGTCGTTCTAC
>DAHVAU010000021.1 GCA_027314465.1 Microcaldota archaeon | reverse complement strand
CGTCCCTTCTTGATGTGTGCATCTTCCTGACCTTGGTGGCGCGCAGGAATGAGCACTCGGTATCTGATGATGTTGAATGCATGCATATCCCCACCTCTGCTATGTCGGATGACGCTGCGAGGCGCGCGGAGCATATCAGGTTCATGAACGCATCGCTCGACCCCCTGTCGCTGCTTCTCTGCGCGCCGGTGAGCACCACCGGAGAGTTGAGTCCCTGCAGCATGAATGATAGAGCTGCTGAGGTATAGTGCATCGTGTCTGTGCCGTGGGTTATTATGACCCCCCTGGCCCCGGCATTCAGTGATTTTGCAACCTCATCGCCTATTAGCCTCCACTCGGCCGGAGTCATGTCCTCACTTGGTATGCTCATCAGATTCGATACGTCTATGTTTGCTATCTCCTGGAGCTCAGGCACCTCGAACAGAAGCTCCTCCGGCTTTGTGAGCATGTAAACGCCGCCGGTGAGGTAGTCCACCTTGCTGCCTATGGTTCCCCCGGTGTATATCAGGCCTATCCCGGGCAGGCCTCTTCTTTGTTTCGTGCCGGCTTTCGGGAATGAGAACTCGCCCTTGCCCTGCGCGAGCCTCTCTATGAGCGCGCCTTTGCTGTATCTGACGCCTATGTTGTACCCATCCTTCCTCTTTATTACTATGATGCTGCTGTCGCCTACATCTGCCCTGGGCATCAGCACGCCCTCGAACCTCTCTTTCCCCACGGTTATTGAGATTGTGTCTCCAGGCCTTATGCCGTGCTTGTCCAGAGCGGCTAAGACCTCCTTGCCGTACATGAGTACCCTATGCAGTCAGCTGCTTAAAAACCCTTTTGCTCTCACCGAATCGGATATCTCCTGCCCCTCCAAGTGATGTACGATGCACTACTGGCTGCAGCAAGATTCGCAAGGTACATAAGAGGCATGAACAGCACGATTATGCCTATAAGCGGATCCGCTGAGCGTGCCCTTGAATACGTCTTTGCCTCGCTCTTTACGAAATGAAGGAGCAGCACCAGGAACAATGGCGACACCAATAGCGACAGCGCTATGCCAGAGACGAACAGCAGTACCTCTGCCATGTAGAATGCAAGCCCGAAGTAGAGATTGCGCCTGTATCCAAGCAGCACAAGAGCAGTCTGCCTTGTAGACCATTCCATAAACTTCCCTATTCCGTCGTCAGATGCCACCTCTGGCTGCACTTCCTTTGCATACGCTATCTTCAGGCCAAGAGCCTTTGCATGTTTGGTCAGGCATATATCGTCAGATACGGAGTATCTCGAGTCCTCCATCATCTTGACAAGCCTGCCGTCCACGAAGCCTTTCCTGAATGCAATTGAGCCTCCCCACCCGAACCTCGTGCCCTCGTTCTCCATGAGCCCCTCGCCCACGAACCCCCATACGAACTTCGCCCTGGACCACAGCCCGCCGGCGGGCACGAACCTTGGATACGTTGTTGATATGCCTACCCCACTGTCTGACAATGGAGCGATAAGGCCACGGAGCCATCCCCTGGATACAGTCACATCCGAATCGGCTATCACATAGGCTTCGTATCCGCTGAACTTCTCAAGCGCAGCCAGTATGGCCCTGACCTTTCCGCTGCTTCTGCCCTTCTTGTATCCGGATGCTATGACATTAAGCCCGGCGCGCCTGGCATATGCTGCTGATGGATCGCCTGCCTCGTCGACAACAACGACCGCATCGTAGTTCGGGTAGTCCTGGTGCGCTATGCGTACCAGATTCTCCTCAAGCCCGAGCTCGACCCCCCTGCACGGCACTATGACCAGGGCCCTTGGCGCGTATCTGCGCCTGGTTCTTGGCGAAGCCCCCTTTTGGCGCAGATATGGTGCAATGTCTATGAGCGCCATGCCGATGAATACCAGCGAGATGAACGCCAGGTAAGCGTAGAATGCCAGTTGCATGATGGTCATGGGCCGCACTGCTAAATATTAGGTAGCATTTTAATATAGCATAGCCCATATCCATTCATGTACCACGCAGACCTGACGATAATAGTGCCGGCTGTGCTGGCATTCGTCGCCACGTTCTTTGGCACGAAATTCCTGATGTCCTATTTCTATGAGGCGGGCATAGTGGCCGAGGACAGGAACAAGCCCAGGCCAGTGCGCATACCTAGCAGTGGAGGCGTAGCCGTAGCCATGGGCATAATCATAGGGGTATTGACGTACACGTTCGGCAGCAGCTTTGTGTTCACTTCGGTGATAAGGATAGGCGATCTGCTTGCAATGGCGCTATCCATACTTCTCATAGCCTTCGTGGGTTTCGTCGATGACATAAACGTGAAGGCAACCAGGGTGTACACCACCGACATGAAGGATATACGCAAGGGGCTCAAGCAGTGGCAAAAGCCGCTGCTCACGTTCCTTGGAGCCCTGCCGCTCATGGCCATAAACGCAGGAGCGCATACTGTGCACGTGCCGTTCATAGGCCTTGTCAACCTGGGGCTCGTCTATCCGCTGATCATAATACCTCTGGCAGTGATATTCGTATCAAATGCAGTGAACCTTCTTGGAGGATTCGACGGCCTGCAGCCGGGCATGGCAATAGTTGCCAGCCTGGGCATGCTGCTCTATTCAGTATTTTACGGGAACTATATAGGGACCGTGATGTCCGCAATGCTCTTTGCCTCCATACTTGCATTCCTGCCATTCAACCTCTACAAGTCAAAGATAATACCAGGAGATAGCTTCACCTACGCAGTAGGAGGCAGCCTGGTTGCAATAATGGTCATGGGCAACGCCGAGATATTCGGGGCCATAATATTCATACCCTGGATTATAGAGTTCCTGCTCCACTTAAGGAGGAAGTTCAAGGTCACCGATCTTGGCATAAGGCAGAAGGACGGCACGTTCAAGGCCCCTTATGGCAGGAGCATATACAGCCTCACCCACCTGGCCATGAACATCAGGAAGTCAACAGAGACTGACGTAACTGCGTTCCTGGTGCTGCTTGAGGTGCTATTCGTTGCAGCCGGGCTTGGGCTCACTGCTTTAGGTTTGGTATGACCTTCTGGGAGCCTGCCTTCTTTGTCAGCTTCACGTCGGCTGTCCTTATCAGGCGCTTGCGCCCTGCGTGCTGGGCGTACTTTAAGGCGCTCTTTGTAACAGTATTGGCGAGTCTCTCAATCTCCCTTTCCAGATCGCGCACCGCATCCTCAGTTACCCTGTCCGCTCCGGCCTCCCTTATGAACTGCTCCATCTCGTATAGACTAAAAATTCTTTCTCCCATTCTAATCCCCAATTAGACGGAAATAGGTTGAGCCGGCAAGCTTTATAAGGCTTCCAGGAGCCAGCGAGTAGTGGCAGTACCGCTCAGATCCTGTACCTTAGAAGGGCACCGATTCCCGTGAATCCCATGAGGAATTCCTTGCCGTACGAGCTCTCTGATGAGACGAATGTCGTGTCGGATCCGGTCTTGTCTGCAAGGTCTATGAGCTCCTCTATCCTGTCCACGCCTATGTCAACAGTGGCGCATATCCCGCCGTCCTTGGCGTGCGTGCGCTCGGCCTCTGGATCGGCGTTCTTCTCTATGGAGAGCTTCTTGTTTATGAGATCTGTGCTGCTCTGGCCCTCGCGCTGCCACATGATTACGTACACATCCTCTGCGCACTTGGAGCACCTCCTTTTTATTATGGAATCTATGCCGCTGCTTATTATCAGGGTGGCTACCTGGTTCTTCTCGAGCGCAGCTTTTGTGGCGGCAAAGCCATGCACAGTCATTCCTCCCGCCCTCATCTCCTGCATGAACCTCTCCAGGATCTTCCTCTCCTGGAACGCCTCCTGCTCCTTGAGCAGGTCTGCGGCCTTCTCAACAACCTCGTGCAGCCCGTATTCATCAGTGTAGCCGGTATCATACATTCCGAGTATTTTGAGCTGGTAGTTAAGCGAGTTATGCTTGGCAAAGGTCTCCTTTGCAGGCCCAGGGCCGCCCAAAAGCACGCCCTTGAGCTTGGGGTTGCTCTGCTGGAATGTTGAGTTTGATATGTCAGATACCCGGCCGTGGTACTCCCCTATCTCCTCCTCTATGACACGCTGGTATCGCTGCGCGGACTGGCCCCCCTTCCTCACCTTGGCGTGGACCATTGAGTTGAGCTTTTTTATCACCTGTATGTGCGCCCCCTTCAGCGTAGCTATGGTGGCCTCCCTGCCGTCCATGACTATTATCAGGTAGGTGTCCTTTGATCCCACTATGTCCTCTATCGGCTCAAGCATGAATGTCGAGTCGCAGCGATAGATGTTGACCTTGAGCGGCAGCGGGGGCTCCATTGAGAAGAGCTCTATATCCACCTTGCCCGGATTGTCAGATACATTGCCGCAGAATATTGCAAGGCCGTTCTTTGGCGTCTCCCTGTACAGCTTTAGATACTGCAGTATCTTGTCAAGCGCGCTCTGCACGTTAGTCCTTACAGACTTTGACTTTATGTTCCCGGACTGGCTGTGCTCCTCCCTTAGCTTTCCAGTCTCCTCTGCAAGGTTAAATCCCGCAGGTATGTATACGGTGATCAGCTCCGTGCCGTAGCCCCGCACCGACTTGAGCCTTTTTATCTCCCTGAGCATGCTGTATTCTTTCTTCATGTTCCACAACTTCGTATTATTCTGCACGCATTTGGTATTATAGGCTATCTCAAGCGCCAGGGCCTAACTGCGCTATCCGATCCTGCTCTTGCCCATGTACGGCACGAGAGCGTCAGGCACCGTTATGGTGCCGTCATCATTCAGGTAGTTCTCCACTATTGCCACTATAGCCCTGTTGGTGGCTATGGCAGTGGAGTTGAGCGTGTGAACGTACTTCCTCTCCCCTGCCTCATCGTACCTTATGTTGAGGCGCAGCGACTGCCAGTCTGTGCAGTTGGAGCATGATACCATCTCCCTGTACGTATCCTGCACCGGCATCCATGCCTCAAGATCGTACTTCTTTGCAGCAACAGTGCCTATGTCGCCTGTGCAGATATTAACAAGCCTGTAGGGTATCTCGAGCTTGCTGAACAGGTACTCGGCATTGGCTATAAGCTCCTCGAATATCTTCCATGAGTCCTGTGTGGAGAACACGAACTGCTCGACCTTGTAGAACTGGTGGACCCTGAACAGGCCCTTAGTATCCTTGCCGTGCGCTCCTGCCTCCCTCCTGAAGCATGGACTGAATCCGATGTATCTCAGAGGAAGCTCTTTTGTAGAGAATACGCGATCTGCGCACAGCGCAGCCATTGGGTGCTCTGATGTGCCTATCATGAACAGATCGTCGCTTACGTGCTCGTTGTCCTTTGAGGACTTCGCCTCCTCAGACTCCCCGGCCTTGTAGAGCATCTCCTGGAAGTCAGCAAGGGCAGTGACTCCCTTATAGTACTCCCTGCGCATCATCATGGGCGGGGCTATTAGTGTGAATCCCTTCTTTGTGAGCTCAGTTATGGCGAATCTTATCAGGGCCTGCTCCAGCAGCGCGATGTCGCCCTTGAGATAGAAGAACCTTGCGCCTGCGACCTTGGCGGCCTGCTCTATGTCTATCATATCGAGCTTTGTCAGCGCCTCTTCGTGGCCCATGAGCGGCCTGTGCTTGCGAGGGGTTCCGTGCAGTTTCATCTGCACGTTTGCAGTGTCGTCCCTGCCGTACGGCACTGAGCTGTGAAGCGTGTTGGGCATGTTCCACAGAAGCGCATCTATCCTTTCCTGGTACCTTGGCAGCTGCTGCTCTATCTCGTCTATGCGCTCTTTTATCGTGGCAAGCTGAGCTATCTGGCTAGACGCGTCCTTCTCTGCCTTCTTGAGCTCGGACACCTCCATGCTGCCCTTGTTCCTGCTGGCCCGTAGCTGCTGCGCCTCTGTGCTTATCTTCTTCGACTCGTCGTCCAGCCTGAGCATCTCGTCCAGGGGATAGTCGCTCTTTCTCCTCTCCATCGACTCCCGTACTTCCTCAAGACGGTCCCTGACGTACCTTACAGTTAGCATCGAATCTCAATACAATTAAGCTCCATTATATATAAATACATTCCAAGAGAGTTATCCTCGTGCAGGGGTGGCAGAGCCTGGCCAAATGCGACGGGCTTAGGACCCGCTTCCTTTAGTGGATGCAAGAGTTCAAATCTCTTCCCCTGCATTTTTTGCATCAGGCAGTTTTAAGGCATTATACCTGGCTTCAAATAGTCTGCCAGTTACACCCCATGCCTTCCTAAATATAAGCCTCTTCTGTCTCTGACATGCTTTGCATTCATCCTGCATTTTGAATATCTCCTGGCTAGTCCTCGCATTTCCGTTTTTGAAGTCAAAAGTCATGGCGTTGTGCTTTTTGCAGAGATTCCAGACTATCAGAGAATCCTCAAGCGCATCTAGCTCGCTGTCGCTTACTGTTATTGTAACCCTATGCCTCTTACTTCTGTTTTCCATTCAATCCTAAACGGTCGCAATAGCTACGCGCTTCTTGCCGGTCATGATTGTGCTCATCATCTTCATTGCCGTCTTGCTGGCTTCAAGTATCTCTATTTCGAGCGGTTTACCCTTCTTGTCATAGTGTGTTATGATATTCTCCTTTTGCTCGCCGAAGTCGAGCCTGCCCTTACCTAAGATTAGAACTAGGATGTCGGTCTTCGGATCATATCTATATATCATATCTAACACTCCTTGCCTTATACGTAGTAATTACGACTAGAAAGCTTTTATGCTCTTCTACTATCACGCGGAGAACGTGACCGTTTAGCTTCCTTTGGTATATCCTGCGCTCCGTGTGACCTTTGGTAACTGAGTCAGGGGCTTCAAGCGTCTTTTCGACCATTGCCTTATCCACGCCATACTTGCGCATGCGCCCCAAGGCATGTGTGGTGAACTCTATATCCATAGTTAGCATAGCGAATTCAAAGCTTAAATAAATGCCGCACTATCTGCGCCTCTTGCGGGATTTAAAGTTTTCTACGTGCTTTTGGGTTCTCATTTAGCGAAAAGTCTCGAAGAAAGCACAAGTCCAACTCCCGAATAATTTTTGGGTTCAGATTTACCGGAAATCTGAACGCTAGCGGCTTATATATCTTGCCCGGCTATAAGTTATGGTTCAGATGAACCTGCTTGGGCTTAGAAGCTTATGTTGTTTCTGGTGTGAAATATGGCTAGAAGTATAGGCGTGAAACAGCCAGGAAACACTCTCAAATCCCTAGCGCCTTCGAGAGTTCCTCTCCTCCTCCACCATTTAAACCCCTCCATGTTCGAATAAACAAAAGCTTTAAATAAACATATTGTTTATTATTAGTATATGGGTAGTTTGGCCGAAAGGCTCAGGCGCACAGTTGAAAACTCACCGGATGGCATCG
>DAHVAU010000020.1 GCA_027314465.1 Microcaldota archaeon | reverse complement strand
AAGCTGGCCATAATGCCATCGGGCACCATACAGCTGCTTGGCGCGGAGAAGGCGCTGTTCAAGCACATAAAGTTCGGCACAAAGCCGCCAAAGTACGGCACCCTATTCAAGCTCCAGCAGGTCGGCGGTGCAGGCAGGTGGGACAGGGGAAGAATAGCTAGAATATACGCAACGAAGATAGCCATAGCCTCGCGCGCAGATGCCATATCAAAGAACTTCATAGCAGACAAGCTAAAAGAGCAGATAGACAAGGCCCTGAGCGTACAAAGGCCAGAGCGCAAGGACCAGGGCCAAGGACAGGGAATGCAGAGATCTGGCCAGACGCAGCAGTGGCGTGGGCAGCAGCGTGGCAGGTACCAGGCCCAGAAGCCCCAGCGCCGCGGCCCAAGGCGCTACAACAGGAGATAAGCGCGTCTGTCCTCAGGGAGTCAGTATCCAACCCGCTCTACGGAAACTATCCACAGACGCATGCTTTTAAATACCTTTAACCTTAGTAATAATCTTAACCCAGTTATATCTGGGGCGGTGTATAGGTGGCAAGAGAAGACAATAATACTGTGGAGATGGTAAAGTCTGGTATAAAGGTTGAGGATATATCAAGCCCTGTGTTGGCTCCTTACCATAGGACCATGGAGGACATGGAGAAGATGCCTGTGCTGGAAAGGACCAAGACCGTGTGCCCTGAGTGCAAGCTGATAGTTGACGGCACCATTTACAAGGATGCCGAGAACGTCATGATCCGCAAGTTCTGCCCTGAGCACGGATGGACAGTGGAGAAGTACTGGGAGGACTACGACATGTACATAAAGATGAAGAATTACAATTACTACGGGAGAGGATTCGACAACCCCAACTACGTGAACAAGGGTGAGAACTGCCCGTTCGACTGCGGAATCTGCGAGAGGCACAAGTCCCACACAGGCCTTGCCAACGTGGTCATAACAAACAGGTGCCACCTCTCATGCTGGTACTGCTTCTTCTACGCAAAGGAGGGAGAGGCGATATACGAGCCTACGCGCGATGAGCTAGACCGCATATTCATGGTGCTAAGAAACCAGAAGCCCATACCTGCAAACGCATTGCAGATAACTGGCGGGGAGCCTACGATGCGCTCAGACCTCACAAAGATAGTTGACATGGCAAAGAAGGCTGGCTTTGACCAGATACAGCTCAACACCACCGGTATAAACATCGGCGCAGACCCTGAGAGCGCAGTCAGGCTCAGGCACGCGGGAGTGAGCTGCCTTTACATGAGCTTCGACGGAGTATCAAAGAGGGCAAATCCCAAGAATCACTGGGAGGCGCCTTCAACCATTGAGGCATGCAGGAAGGCCAACCTTGGAATAGTGCTTGTGCCTACTGTTATAAGGACCATAAACGACCATGAGCTAGGGAACATAATCAATTTCGCGCTCAACAACAGCGATGTGATAAAGGCCGTGAACTTCCAGCCCGTATCCCTTGTAGGCAGGATGCCCTCAAGGCTCAGGGAGAAGCAGAGGATATCAATACCCGGCGCAATAAAGCTCATTGAGGAGCAGACCGGCGGCGTAATAACAAAGGAGGACTGGTTCTCAGTGCCTTATGTGGGCGGCATAAACAGGTTCATAGAGGCCCTCACAGGCGAGTACAAGTACGATCTGTCCATACACTTCGCATGCGGCGCAGGCTCATACATATTCCAGGACAATGACGGCAAGATAGTGCCACTGACAAGGTTCGTGGATGCCGCAGGACTCCTTGAGCACCTGCAGGAGGCTGTGAACGAGATGGCTGGAAAGTCAAAGCTACAAAGGCGCCTCATAGCGCTCAAGGCCTTTGCCGGGATACGCAGGTACATAGACAAGGAGAAGCAGCCAAAGTCAGTGAACTTCGCAAACCTGCTGATGTCTGTGGTCTTCAAGCACGACTTCGCAACCATGGGCAAGTTCCAGCTCAGGTCGCTCTTTCTGGGCATGATGCACTTCCAGGACGAGTATACGTACGACATAAAGAGGGTGGAGAAGTGCGACATACACTACGCCATGCCTGACGGAAGGGTGCTTCCCTTCTGCACGTTCAACGTCTTCCCTGAGGTATACAGGGACAAGATACAGAGGCAGTACAGCATTCCCTCAAAGGAATGGAACAACATGCACAACGACTGGAGCTACGGCGGCGACAAGTACGTGAGGAACGTGAAGGAGATCGAGTCCACAGAGGCATACCAGAAGGCCTATGGCAAGATGGTCAATTACTTCTCGCTCCCTGTGAACCTTGCCCAGGCCGCAGAAGTGGCCTCAAGGACAGGACGCACTTATGCAGGAAACGCAAAGCAGGCTGCTGCAGTGGTGCAGCAGCAGGCCTCGGCCCAGGCGCCATCGCCTCAGCCTGACCAGCATAAAGAGGAGGCAGGTTGCGGCTGCGGCGGAAGCTGCGGCTGCGGAAAGGGCGCCGAGTCTGAGGCAGGTTGCGGCTGCGGCGGACAGTAGGCATCACTGGCGCTTATAATGACGCATTTTGTAGGTAAGCAGCATGGACAGACGCGAATCCAGACCTGAAGAGAGCGGGTTCCTGAAGGACCTTAAGTCAGAGGAGGTAGAGTATGACGACAAGGTCGAGTATCAGGGAAAGATGTACCGCGTGCCATACACGATGGTCAAGGAGGTAGTATTCTCAAACCTAAATCCTGTGGAGCTTGGGAGCATAGAGTACAGCGCAAGGCTGCAGTACAGGCTCCTTCTCATGGACTCCGTGCTAAAAGCCAAGGTCGAGTTCATAAGGAACAGGATAACTGTCACGTACAATCCCCCTGAGGCAAAGAACAGGAAGGACAAGATAAGCACAGAGCAGCTCATAGCGTTCCTGGCAAAGGAGGGCGTGAACGTTAACGGATCCTCAATATCAGAGAGGGACGTTGACTACTTCGAGGAGATCTACAAGTACCAGTTCGAGCCGGCCTCGATAAGGGAGCACGCGCCTTACGGCTACACCATACAGGAATGGAAGCGCATGAAGCCCGAATACCAGAAGAAGCTCGAAGAGGCGAACGCCGCCAAGCAGGAGAAGTTCAAGAATTGGCAGGACGGATACCTTGAGCAGCATCCGGATGTGGCAAAGGAATACGGGTACGTTTCAAATG
This sequence comes from Microcaldota archaeon, assembly GCA_027314465.1. Lineage (GTDB taxonomy): Archaea > Micrarchaeota > Micrarchaeia > Micrarchaeales > CABMGC01 > JAJZNA01. The sequence goes on along the minus strand of DAHVAU010000020.1, from coordinate 14,295 downwards.
AGGAGAAGCCTACTTCGCTGCTGGGCAAGCTGATGGGCAAGGGCAAGAAGAAGGAAAAGGAGAAGGGCTTCTGGTTCCACGGCGTCTAGATTCCGACCAGCGCTCTTTCTAATAGCGTATAGCACTTAAATTATTCCTGTTCAGCATCAGCCCTGGGCAGAGTCCTGTGCGCCAGTGCCATGACCTATGAGCTCTTTTATCGACCTTACTGCAGACGCGGCGAGATGCTTGCCATGCTCCTTGTCCCGCAGCTTCACTGCCGCGGCGCACCTGTGCCCGCCACCATTCTCAACCAGATCCCCATGCATCTGCTTGAGTGCAGCTATAACGTCAAGAAGATTAAGCTCAGCGCACAGCTCCTTGTCCGCGCGCATAAGAACGTACGCGCCGACGTACACGACAACAACGACCCTACGCATGTCCATGCCGCTTAGCCTTGAGAGGAGCTTGGAAGAGAACCTGCCTGGAAGCGGGTATCTTGTGCCCTCCTCCCTCACATCCTCGAAATCAAGCACATAGACGAATGCGCCAGGAGTCACGTGCAGCTTTGCTGCGGACATGCCCCGTTCTATCGCCTCTTCAAGGCGTATGTTCGCGTAGTCAAGCAGCTCTTTGCGCCTGGCCAAGTTCGATAGCACTGCCTGGATCTCCTGGGGCGTCACGTTTGATTTTGAGGGCCCGTACACAGCCTCAAGGTCGCTGGTTATGAAGTCCAGCAGCATGGATGTTTCCTGCGCAGCCCTATTGCCTGTATCTGCATATGAGCTGTAATCGCCTATTAGCGAGGCCTGCTCGTACGTGCGCGTATCTGCAGTAGAGAAGGCATTAGACAACGCCGATGCCAGCAGCCCTGCAGTGTAATTCGAGTCCCCTGCGAAGTTCCAGGGATTGATGTAGAGGCTGTGGCGTGCGCCTTCGAATCCTTCTGCAATTGGATGATGGTCAAGCCATAGTATGTCGAATCTGCCTCGCAGCGCCTCTATGCCCCTGTTGCTCTCTGCCGTGGTTCCGAAATCAACGAGCACCAGCAGGGGCTTTTCCACAGAGCTATAGCCTCCTGCAACCGTGGCGTCAAGGGCCGCATCCTGCATCCCGTACACCACTCCTCGTTGCATGGTCCATACGATGTTTGCATTCGCGTTTCCCATCCTTGTGCATGCGTCAGTCAGCGCTGCAAAGAGGCATAGCGCGCCTCCGGATCCGTCTGCGTCGTTGTGGAACCTTATTATCACCGCAGACGAGTACGCGAGCTTCCTGACTAGCAGCCTTGCCGCAGATCCAATCGAATCCCACATCTTCTCGGTTATGCTGTCTACAGATCTGTTGCCTGTTGTATACGTCCGATTCGATACAAGCTCAGTGCACAGATCCTCCACAGCCTCCAACACAGTTATGCCAAGAGCATCATCCCGCCCCGCCTGCACTATCCTGCCATCCTCTTCGCACTCTGCATACTCTGCGCATTCTGCCATAAGCCCTCCTGAGGCAGTGCCGAATACAAGCCTTCCATTGTCCTCGCCCATCATGAAATATGTGGGGCTGCGCCCGGCCACAGACTTCACGCACGATACAAACCAGCGCCTCTGCAAGCAATCAGCTCTGGTTCACCGCATACAGGCCGCTGACCGATCCTACGCATGCGCTGTTCAGCGTAGCGTTGTCTATGTAGCTGCAGTATGATGTATCGTTGGTCTCCTGCGCAACTCCGTAGTAGCACTGGTATGAGTACGGCGCGCCTATGCCATTGCAGTACGTTACGTTCCTATACTGCAGTGCCTCTATGTACAGCACCCCGTACTGGCACTGCTGCTGGTCCGACTGCCCGTTGCACTGGTTCATGAGGGCGGTGAAGTTTACGGTCGCGTTGGAGGATCTCGCGGCAGAGTAATTAGCTATGGCGCTTATGCTCCTCGTGCACACAGTGCTCAGATTTGACTGTTTTATGCTGCTGCAGTCTGACGGCGCCTGTGACTGGTATGCGAGCGCGAAATAGCATATGTCCCTGGCCCCCGCAGTGGCATTTATGAAAGACGAGTACTCCAGCGCCTGCGATATGTTCAGGCTCACTCCCGGATATGCGGCCAGATCCGAGTGGCTCACTGCGGAATAGGTCACGTTGGTGTTGTTGTTCGATGTTATGGCGCTGCAGATAGAGGGGTTGCGCTGCATAAGCGCGTAGTCCAGGCGCACCGACGCGCGGCAGGCAAGGGACACGTTATTCAGCTCCATCAGCGAGCATGCGCTTGAGTTCGAATACGCAACTGCCATGGCGTATACGCAGGCGTCTGCGCCTGTGCTGTTGGCTATCTCAAGACAGGTGCGCATATCGCGCGTCGCGTTCGCTATCCCTGTATAGCACGATGTTGCTGCCGCGCTAGAGCGTATATTGGCGCACAGGTTGGCATTTGAGGTATTCTGGGCTATCGCCTGGTAGCACTGGTCGGCGTAGTATCCTGTCATCTGCCCGCATATGGAGCTGTTGCCTGTGCTCAGCGCAATGGCCTGCAGGCACGTATCCCTGCTCTGCTGGAATAGCGCAGAATTGCACCTGGAGATGCCGCTGCCCCTGGGGGCTATGACCACGGAGAGCGCTGCAAGCGCTACAAGCACGCCTACTGCAAGGTATATCTTTGTACGGCCTTCAGAGTCGCCTTGGGCCGCGGGCTTGTTCTTTTGTACAGGATCTGCTCCGGCCAACTTGACCACAGCTAACCTATCGCCTGAAACTTATATAATCATGTGGTCATGGACTCCGGAGAGAATACCTTGAAGCCGTTGGAGGTTATGTCGTAGGGCGCAGTTATGAAGCTGTGCCTGTGGCCGCGCATCTTTATCACTTCCATCGTCTGCACCCTGCGCGTGGCCTCATCTCCCCCCTGGTACAGAAATATTATGCCGTCGAATATGAAGTGCTCGGGCTTGAAATTCAGGCTCTTTCTGTCAAGCGAGGTTATCTCAGAGGTCAGTATCGAGGTGACTCCGAGCCTGCGCAGATTCACCACCAGCGCCCACATGGACTTTCTGTAGAACGGCTGGTCCCTGACCACCAGTTCAAGCGTAGATACCGAGTCCACAACAACGCGCGTGGCCTTCTCCGTCGTTATGATATCCTCAAGCTCGCTCACAATGTGCCCGAACTGAAGCTCCACTCCGTTGTCAGACTTGATCATGTCGTCGGCTACGTCCCTACCGCTTATAACGATCTTGCCGTTCTCTATCAGCCTGTCAAGATCGTCGAAATACGGGAACGCGCTCTTGAAGTTGCCTATTATGCTCTTGGGATCCTCCTCAAGAGTGAAGAAAACACCAGTCTCCCCTGCCTTAGCATTCCTGTAAAGGAACTCTAATGCCATGAGGGTCTTTCCGGCTCCAGGCCCTCCTGACACTATCACCTGGTCGTATTTCGGTATGCCGCCATAAAGCATCGCATCAAGACCGCTTATCCCGGTAGGCACGAGCTCCACAGCGCTGCCGTTAGCGCCGCCAGGCCTTGGCATGTCCATGAATAGCTTCCACGCCCTTCTTATATAAACTTTGTCACCCGAATCAATAATCAGCAATACAACGGTGCAGAATTATGAAGCGCATGACGCTGATAGGCATCCTGCTGGTACTCTTTGCTATCGCAGTGGTATACCTGAACTCGGTGAACATACAGAACGGATTCGCCCCAGGCACAGTGCAGCAGATGCTTCTGCCTGCAAATTCAGTGAAGTACCTGGAGCTAAACCTGTCTAACGGCACGGCTCTTGGGATAGTCTACTATTCCAACGATACGCCCATAGACTACTACCTGTTAACCAGTGCCGGTTTTATTGCGGCAAGCCCATACATCAGTTCAAATTCCTTGATATACTCCGCAGCCAACGTGCTTGAGCGGGGCGGAGCGGTAGTCATAATACACAACTCCACTGCAGGCGAGTATCCCTACCAGGGGCCGACATCCCAGTCGTATCAGGAGTACCAGTCCAATTCATCCCTGGTCCTTCCCCAGGGCGCGTACTACAACGTATTCCAGAATCCGGCAAAGTCCAATGATCTCATATCCTATACCATATACGAGCGCAGCGAGAGCAGCATATCCTCCACTATAACCACAAATGCGATATACGGCCTGGGGGGAGTTGTGCTTTTCATAGGCGGAATAATAGTCGTGTTGTATTCGGTGATCTTCGGGAGGGGGGCGCAGCAGGGATCCACTGAAACGAGCGAGCAGGCCTACCGCGCCTACGATCGCATTTACGCCGCAAGGCAAGGCCCAAGGCGCATGCGCACAAAGCGCGCCAGCGCAGCCAGAAGGGGCAAGCACAGGGCTTAAAAGGATTGGCTGCAATAGTCCACCATGGATACGCTTCAGGAAAGGATAGCCGGTGAGGTAGCCCTGTCGGAGAGCCCCGGCAGCACCATGAAGAAGTGGAGGGAGCTGTTTGGCATCTCACAGGTAGAGCTGGCCAGGTACCTGAAGATATCAACGTCGACCATAAGCGACTACGAGGGGAACAGAAGGGCGAGCCCTGGCGTGGGCATAATAAAGAGATTCGTCAACGCCCTGTTCTATATAGACGGCCAGAGAGGCGGGGAGGTGATAAGGAATCTGGAGAAGTACAACCAGCCCGTGGACAAGGATCCATTCTACCGCATACACGATTTCGCCGCGCCAATAACCGGCACAGACTTTGCCAGGATAATAGACGCCAAGATAATATCGAATCCAAACCAGCTCGATACGATCAAGATATTCGGATACACGCTGATAGACAGCATAAGGGTGATACTTGAGATATCGCCTAGCGAGTACCCGAAGCTGTTCGGCACCACCAACGAGAGGGCTTTTGTGTTCGACCAGGTGAGCACAGGCAGATCCCCAATGGTCGTAATAAGGGTGGCGCCGATAAAGCCGCGCATAGTGGTGATACAGAACGTCGACAACATGGACAAGCTTGCAATAAAGATAGCGCAGATAGAGCACATACCCCTGCTGTCCACCAAGCTCACAACCGAAGAGATAAAGGCGCGACTTGACAACATGTAATGCGCTCAGGTGCTATAGCAGCAGGGTGCCAGCTACGGTGGCTGCGTATGCTGCTATAAGCAGCACGCTATCCCTGCTCGTAAGCCTTCCCCTCATTATGAGCACTGTTGCTATAAGGTTCACCACCACAACTGCCGAAAGCTCGATGCGCACGCCCAGAATCCCAACAGACCCCGCGGCAAGCAGGCCTATGAGGCCAAGCAGCATGGTGTTGTTCTGTATCTTGCTTCCTATGAAGCTCACAACCGCAGTGGATCCCCCGCCTCTACTCCTGGATATTATCCTGTAGGCGCTGATGTTCTCGTCAAGGTCTGCGGCAAGAGGGGACAGAACAAGCGCGACCCACAGCGCAGGTATGCCGATGTTCATCGACAGCGACGATATCAGGCCGACGAAGAAATACGACAGCGGCGTTACAATCGCAATTCCTATGCCAATATAGCAAAGCGCGCCAAGCAGCAGCCTCCTGCCTCCAGGCGTATCAACGTTTTTTGACATCATCCTGTGCGCCTGCGTGTACCTGTAAATCAGGTATGCTGCGTATATGGCCAGCAGCAGAAAGCCTGACAGCTTGTCCAGAGAGCCGTAGAGCATGAGCAGCACAAGCGCTGCAGTGGATCCCAGAAGAAACCACAGGTCTGCCATGTAGTCGCCCTTCATCCGCATCGGGGATTTCCATTTCACTGCGTATATTATGCCTATGAGCCCCAGCCCAAGCGTGAACAGTATTATGTTGCCTCCTATGGCAGAGCCTATTGCAATATCATACGACCCGGCCAGTGTGGCCACCACCACGAATATGGTCTCAGGAAGCGCGCCCATAAGCCCGAGCACTACTCCACCGGCCATGCCCTGCCCGACCACAGGTTCCATGCGCTCTGTGCCAGTAGCTATGAGCTCTGCGGCGATCCAGAATCCGGCTATAGCCGCGGCTATCTCGGCCAGTATGACAAGCATATCGGGCATAATCAGGTATAACTGGCCTGCGATATGTTATAAATTCGGCTGGCTGTTCATGCCAAAGGCGCACATGGGGGCAAGGAGAATTGAACTCCTGCTTGCAGAATGTCAATCTGCCGTCCTACCACTAGACTATGCCCCCGCGAGAATAAGTCCGCGCTAAACAATTATAATCTCTCCGTCCTGCGCCACCTCCGAGTGCTTGAACACCTTCCTGGCGTCGTTCTCTATTGTTGCCGGCGAGCTGTATCTGGCGCTTATATGCGTGAGCACAAGATGCTTGGCCTTGGCGCGCTTGGCAATGCCGGCGGCCTCGCCTGCAGTGGAGTGCCCCCTCTCCTTGGCAAGATCTATCTGCGCGTCTGCATATGACGATTCGTGTATCAGCAGGTCAGCGTTTTTTGCCGCTGCCACTGTGGCGCTTGATGGCCTGCTGTCGGATGCGTATACCACCTTCTTCCCCTCTCTGACCCTTGTAACTTCTGAAAGCTTCACGAGCCTCTTGCCTATGCGTATGCTCCCCTTCCTCTCAAGCAGCCCATGCAGCTCGCCCTTTATCCCCAGCTTTTTGCACTTGTCCACAATGAAGTTTCTCCTCTCATCCTCCTTGAACACGTAGCCGTACGTGGGAATTGTGTGGTCCAGCCTGAATGCGCTTACAGTAAATCCCCTGCCCTTGTACACCTCCCCAGACGCCACTCCCCTGACCTCTATTCTGTACCCTATCATCGCCCTGTCGAAGGATATCAGCGTCCTGGCGACGTCCTCGTATCCCTTGGGCACGAATACGAGCAGCGGCTCGCTCCTCTTGTTCATCGCTATCGTCCTCACAAGCCCAGCGAGCCCTATTATGTGGTCTCCGTGCGCATGCGTTATGAATATCGCGCTTATCCTGGAGTAGTTAGTGCCGTACTTGAGCATCTGCATCTGCACTCCCTCTCCGCAGTCGAACAGAACAACGCTGCCCTCGTATGCTATGGCCACTGCGGGCAGAGACCTGCCCATTGCCGGGGACGACCCCGCAGTGCCAAGCATAGTCACTCGTATCTCCATTGCATCAATCTCATATATCGACAGTTACCTTTCTGTCCTTTAGGTTTATCTCAGTTACGCTGAGCTGGGGGAACTCCTCCCTGAGCTCCTCAAGCGTCGGCTTCTTCAGTTCCCTTATCCTGGAAACCAGGGCGTTTATCTCTCCCATCCTCTGGAATATCGTCCTGCCGCATGCTGCGCCTGCCTCAGAGTTCCTGTTGAATTCATCGACAAGCTGCCTCTGCTTTGCTATGCTGGCGCCGAGCTCCTCCAGTTCCCTTGATGCAGACGGTTCCGGTACCGGCCTCGCCCTCTGGGCAGCATTTGCCCTGTCAAGCGCCTCGTTGAGGCTCTCACAGTGAAGGATACTGGCCCCCTCATACTTTTTCAGCGCAATAACGGAATAGTCAAGTACAGAGCCATCTGCCCCGGTGTACACTACTGGCTGCGGTGTTCTCGCTCTCTTAGCGAAGCTGTCAACTGCAATGCCCAGCGCCTGCACATCGCCGCCCTCCAGTTGCGCCTTGGGATCCAGGCCCGCAGAGGTTATTATCTCCTCTAGGTATATCGGGCCTATGTTCAGGTGCTTTGACAGCCCTGCTATCATCCTCCCTCCCCCCGTTGCCACATCTTCCAGGATTCTGTTTATCGCCACCGGGGTGAGCGCATCAAGCCCTACGGAGTTCGAGGGAGGGAACACGTACATCTCCTTTGGCCTCACTTCCCTGTCCTTGTACGAGGCGATCTTGTAGCACAGCTCTATTCTTCCTTCAGAATCGCTCAGCACTAAATTGCCCTTTGCGAACATCTCTATGACTATTCTGTGCACCTGGCCCTTTGCCTGCACCTCTATGACTGTGATCCTGTCTGATGAGTGCTGTAACAGCGAGACGACCTTCGAGTCCTCGATCCTCCTGCGCATTGCTATGGCAAAGTTAGTGGCCTGACCGGCCTCCTCGACCAGCGATGTCTCGTTGAATGTCGCGCCGAGCCTGCAGTACACTATAACATTGCCGCTCTTGCCATGGAACAGGAATCTGAACGCGCCGCTGCCCAGATCGTAGAACTTCTTTAGGTAGCTGCCCTCGATCTTGCCCCTAAGCTCTGCGAGCGCAATGCCCAGCTCAAGCGAGGTCATGTCATGCACGCGAAACACCTTCAAGCGGGTTACTTCCTGATGCGCTTTATGCCCTCCTCTCTGACTGCCTTGGAGAAGAGCTCAGCCTGCCTGCGCGCAGCTCCGGCTCCTGCCTGCTGCTCTATCGCAGTGCCTATCTGGACTATGTCGGCGCCAGCCTTGAGCGTGCTCCTCAGGCCGTCCACGTCGCGTATGCCGCCTCCGACTATGTACGGCACGCTTATGGTCTCCTTGACCGCGCGCACCATCTCAGGCGGGACAGGGCCTCCTCCCTGCATCTGTGGATTTGATCCCACATCTGTAACTATGAATCTGTTTCCAAGATACTCCCCTGCAAGGGCGAGCGAGGCCGCTATCTTCGACTTCTCTCTGGGTATCAGGTTAACGTCCCCAACCCATCCGACGGTCCCTCCAGGGGCTACTACTATATATCCAACCGCCAGGGGCTCAATGCCCAGATGCTTCACCAGCGGCGCAGAGAGCATCTGCGCGTGCGTTATCCAGTAGGTGCTCCTGGCGTTGAGCAGCGACATGAAGTACACTGCATCCGCGTATCTGGTAAGTGTAGCTATGTTGCCGGGGAACAGTACTACCGGCGATGACACTGCATCCTTTATGCCCTTGGTCACGTAGTCAAGAAGCTCTCCCTGCGCGCCTATGCTCCCCCCAACAAGTATCAGGTCTGCGCCACCCTCCTGCGCCTCCTTTGCGGTCTTTATCGCAGCATCGGGCGTCTTGTAGTCAACGGGATCAATGAGCATGAACATGAGCGCGCCCCTGTCCTCCAGCCTCTCGTATATGTATCTCTCTGTCTTTCCCGCCTTGTTTGCCATAAAACCAGCCTTACCTCTTGAGGAAGTCCCTCACCATCTCCGCTCCTGCGTCCTCCAGCCTCACAGTGGGCTCAAAACCAAGCTCCTTCTTCGCCTTGGTTAAGTCTATTATCCTGTCGCTCATCAAGAATCGCAGCTCGTCGCTGTCAAGGCCCCTGCTCTTGGCCACGAAGTTCACTATCATCGGGCTGATGTGCCTGCCTGGCCTGTCAACCTTGAGCAGATCCGCAGCCAGGTTGAACAGCCCTGCCTGCGTGTATGTCACGCCGTCGCTTATGTTGTAGATGTTGGAGCTGTTCTTCCTGTTCTCAGCGGCAAGGGCCATCGCATTGACCACGTCGTCAATGTGCACGAGCGCAAGGTGGTTCCTGCCGCTTCCTATCAGGTAGGCCTTGCCCTCCTTCATTGCAGTGAAGAGCTTGAAGTACGAGCTCTCGAATCCCTTGCCGTACACTGCGGCCATCCTAAGTATCGTATAGTCTATCTTGTCCTTGTAGCTCTCTATCTCCATCTCGGCAGCTGTCTTGCTGTATCCATACTTGTCCTCAGGCTTGAGCTCGGACTGCTCAGTGAGCGGCTCCTTCCTCGCATGCCCATAAACGTCTATGGAGCTTGAGAACACAAGGTGCCCTACGCCGTTCATCCTGCACGCCTCAATGACGTTTGCAGTTCCCTGCACATTCACGTCCATCAACGCCTTCGTGGGGGCCTTGTATTCGCTGACTATGGCGGCGAGGTGGAATACAACGTCCACTCCATGGCACCCTTCCGAAAGGGCCTTCTTGTTAGATATGTCGCCGATATACGGCACCACCCCTGCAGGCATGGTGTTGACAACGTTCTTCCCGTGCGCGAGAACTCGTACTGTGTACCCGCGGCCGATCAGGGCCCTTGCTAGAGCTCTGCCTATCCTGCCGCCTGCGCCGGTTATGAAGGCGGTCTTGGCTCCGTCGATATCCTTCCTATGCCACGGGATCCTTACATCAGCGTTCGATTCTGTGTCTCGTTTAGGCGACACTTCCATCACCATCGTTTAGCAGTTTGCCTGCCATGAACCTCATGTAACCTTCAGGAACGTTGTTAGTGGCATACCTTATCCAGTCCTTTCCAAATGGCACCAGCTCGCTCACCCTAATTCCGCGCTTGGCTGCACTGCGCAGCTTCTTTGCTCCGTATCCAAGCCCGAACTCGAGCGATAGCCCCTTCCAGTCCTTGCACTTCATTACCGTGCCAAGCATCTCGTCAGTAGGGTGCGAGAGCACGAGATTGCTATATAACCTGCGCATCTCGGCAAGCCTCTTGGCTGCGTCGTCCTTCTTGACGGCATTGTACTCCTTGAAATGCACCTTTGCCGCCTCTATGGCCTTTGCGTACCTTGCGTACTGTGAGAATCCTGCATCGCTCACCGCAAGACCCACGCCCCGTCTTCCGGATAGCGCCTGGGCAGCCTCCCTTCCTGTCCCGTCAGGATCAACCCATACGAACACGCCGTACTTAGTGGCCGTGCCCAGTATGTCCTCAAGATTCTCCAGCGCAGTGCCGCTGTCGATCTCTCCGCCTATCTGCTCAAGTGGCACCTGCACGCCTGCCTTTATGCCAGACCTTGCTATCCTCCTTACCAGCTCGCTGTAAGTGGTGGTTATGTACTTGGCCTTGGGCTTGTCCAGCACGCTACTGCTCAGGAATGTTATCGATGCCCCTATGTTCCTGCCCACCAGGCCCTTTGCCGCCTCTAGAGCGGAGTCCATGGTCGTGCCAGCGATATGCTTGCGTACAAGCCTGTGTATTATCCGTTCTACTATAGGTTCATGCTCCAAAGGATATCACGATGATAAAATATACTGGGTAGGTGCTCCTTTTTATAGTATGTGTTGCACGCAAGCCTTTTATATGGCATTCAGCCTGCCTTTTATACCAGGAAGGGAAAAAGTAGTCCGCATGCACTCCATGAACCTTCCAGCGCTCTCAAAATCCCCCGGCAGCGGCGGCTATTTCAAATCCTCCCCAGAGGACTTCAGGGTCAGGGAGATAACAGCGCAGGGCAGGGTGCTTGGCGAGGACGCGCAGTACTCGCCAGAGCAGCTGGGCCTTGAGCGCGATGCGCAAGGCAGGTTCACAACATTCGTGCTGCAGAAACGGGACTGGGACACAGTGCAGCTTCTCATGCGCCTTGCGAAGCTCTCAGGACGTGGCAGGAAGTCTGTAGGGTATGCGGGATCCAAGGACAAGAGATCGGTGTCAGTGCAGCTGGCCAGCGTGTTCGGGGCCGCCCCGGAGCAGCTGCTCAGTGCAAGGATAAGGGACATGAAGGTGCTCGGCGCGTGGAGAAGCGCCAATGGGGTTGAGCTGGGCAGCAACCTGGGCAACTCATTCACCGCGGTTATACGCCAATGCGCGCATGCTGAAAATGCTGCAGGGGTCGTGGAAGAGCTGTCCGGCCGCATGCCGAATTACTACGACGCCCAGAGGTTCGGGCTGCGCATGAACAACCACGAGATAGGCATGTGCATAATGCGCGGCGAGTTCGACGGCGCTCTCTCAAAATTCCTCACCGACACTCACAATGAGAGAAACGCAGCTTCAATTGAGGCCAGAAAAAGGCTCGCGCAGGAGCAGGATTACAATGCAGCTCTTGGTTATTTCCCGAAGGGACTGAGGAACGAGCGCACAGTCATAGAGTACATGTCCAGATACGGCAATCCTGCCAACGCACTAAGAAAGCTGCCAAGGGGCGTGCTACTTATGTTCGTGCACTCTGTTCAGTCCATGGCCTTCAACATCTCCCTTGCGGCAAGGATATCCGCAGGGGACTTCGCTTCGGCTTCAGGCTGCTCTGCAAACGCATACGGTTTCCCGGACATCTCCACTGCAACCACAGGCAGCGGAGGCTTTGCGCTCGGGTGCATACCAGGGTATGAGACCGAAGAGTCGCAGATGAGTGATTATGACAGGCAGGCGCTCTTAGAGCTGGGCGTTAATGCCGCAGATTTCAGGATAAAGCAGATGCCTGAGATAAGCGCAAAGGGAAGCCTAAGGCCGCTGCTTGCGCCGGTGCGCGGCCTGAGCTGCAGCGTTGACGGCGAGAATAGCGCCGTAACTGCTCAGTTCTCCATCCCTTCGGGATCCTACGCCACGATTCTGCTGGGCGAGATAACAAAGCAGCGCGGCAGTGAAGATACGCCGGGATAGGGATTTCCATGGGCTGGTATCGTCGCCCATTTTGAACCCTAAAGGCCCGAAGGCCACCAGATCTCGAGTTTCGCCATTTCTTCTGGCGCGATACCGGATTCTGCCATCCCGGCGCACAGCGCAATTATGCACTGGAAATATATAAACCGATGCGCCAGCGCAGGCGCCCAAGTGCTCTACGAATTCCTGATCGGCTACCCAAGTAATATATACTTGACTGGCACTATAAAAACGAACGGACTGATCAGATGGGTATACTTCGCAAGTCGACGCTTAGGCTGCTAGTGGTGGCATTGTTCATAATGCTCACAATCTCTGGCATAGCGTTCGCAACCTATCTGATATACTTCGGTGCGCATACAGCCACGATGTACGCCATTGCGGCAACATTCCTCGCACTCACCGTAATCTCGGGGTTCTTCAACATATTCACCGCATACTCCTACTACCGCTCGGCATTCTACGACGAGTACCTTGAGAAGGTGACTGCGAAGACCATGCCGCTTGGCTCCTACCCTACTGTAGCAGTGATAATGCCTGTGTACAACGAGGATGCGCAGACTGTGATGCGCAACATGTCCAGGCTCAAGGCCCTTGACTATCCTGCAGACAAGCTGACGTTCTACCTGCTTGACGATTCTACCGACAGCAAGACGCGCAGAACGCTCAGTGCATTCGCAGAGCGCAGCGCCATGAACTACATACACAGGACGGACAGGACAGGCTTCAAGGCAGGCGCGCTGAACAACATGCTAAGGCACTCCAGGGAGAGGTTCATAGCGATCTTCGACTATGATGAATACCTAACCAACCCGCGCTTCCTTCTAGACACGCTGCCATATTTCGAGGACAAGAACCTGTCATACATACAGACAGAGAAGAGGTACTTCAAGGGCACGTTCTTCTCGGACACGGTGGACCTTTTCGACGCGTTCTTCTTCAAGTTCATACAGCCCTCAAGGGCTCTTAACAACACTGCCATATTCGCAGGCTCATGCGGTATAATAAGGCGCTCCGCGCTCAACAAGATAGGCGGGTTCCCCGAGTATGTTATAGAGGACACGTTCTTCAGCTACGAGTCGGATGTGCACAACTTCAAGAGCCTATATCTTCCAAAGGTCTACGCATACGGCAAGCCGATCCTTACATTCACGGACCTTGTGAAGCAGCAGTGGCGTTACAACTACGGCGACACCCAGTTCCTGATGTACTACCTGAAAAGGTCCATGGAGAAAGGCAAGAAGTCAAGGAGGCAGTCCATCCTATCCACTATAGACTATGTCACACACGGTTTCGGGCTCAACTACGTATCGCTTATGCTCATACTCTTCACGCTTGCATCAATATTCGTGATATTCGAGGCCAAGACACCGTCAAGCGTAACCATACAGCAGCTCATCCAGGCGCAGTACATAGCCACTACTATAGAACTGCTTGGCATAAGCACGTTCATAATCTCCATAATCGCCCCAGTGGTGCTGACAAAGATGCACTTCAAGTCCATACGCAAGGGGTTCATGGTCTTTTTGCTCAACTTCTCCCTCTCTTTCATACGTACCAGGGCCGCCATAGCAGCTTCTCTTGGGGTGTATCCCACCACCGGATGGGCAAAGGGGGGCAAGACTGAGGCGCGCGGCAGGACAATGAGCACGCTTAAAAGGGCCTTCTCTGAGACCGCATTCTCATCACTGCTCTTCATGCTCGGGGCGCTCGCCTTTATTATTAATAACATATATGGGGCTGCATGGCTGCTCTGGTATGCCGTGCTGTACCTGTCCACATTCATATTCTTCTATAAGTACGGCTAAGGCGGTGCATATGATATACCTGAATAGGTTCGATACTGCAAAGGGGGTGATGCTGGCCATGTGCGATGAGGAGCTGATGGGCAGGATGCTCAAGGAGGGCAAGGTCGAGATAAACCTCAGGGACTACGGCGGCTTCTACAAGGGCGAGCTGCTCAGCGAGGATGAGGTGTCAAAGAAGATAGACGGCCGCGTGTATTCGGCAAATGTGGTCGGGGACAGGTCTGTAGGGCTGCTTATAAAAAAAGGCATAGTAAAGCAAGGAGAAGTGCATACTGTGCAGGGCGTAATGTTCGTGCACCTGTT
>DAHVAU010000018.1 GCA_027314465.1 Microcaldota archaeon | reverse complement strand
AAGCTTACTAATACCACTCTTGGAGTGTGAGCGGCATGATAAGGCAGCCTATAATCACCGTGTTGGGTCACGTAGACCACGGCAAAACAACACTTCTTGACAGGATCAGGAACACTGCGATTGCCAGCCGAGAGGCTGGAGGCATAACGCAGCACATAGGGGCAAGCGAGGTGCCGCTGGAGGCGATAACGGACATCTGCGGGCCGCTGCTCAAGAAGATGAATGCCGAGATAACCATACCTGGCCTATTGTTCATAGACACGCCTGGGCACGAGGCTTTCACGAATCTTAGGAGGCGCGGAGGCTCGATATCGGATCTGGCCATACTCGTAGTCGACATAACCAAGAACTTTGAGCCGCAGACGTACGAGGCCATAGACATACTCAGGGAGTACAAGACCCCGTTCATAATAGCGGCGAACAAAATAGACCTTGTGACCGGATGGAGGGTGCAGCAGACCCACTCCTTCCTTGAGTCCATTGCAGCGCAGAGCAAGAACGTGCAGGATGAGCTGGAAGCCAAGCTCTACAAGCTTGTTGGCACTATAAGCGAGGCCGGATTTGCCAGCGAACGCTTCGATCGCGTGACTGATGTTAAGAAGGAGATATCCATAATGCCGCTGAGCGCAAAGACCGGAGAGGGCATAGCTGAGCTGCTCATGTACGCTGCAGGGCTCTCGCAGCGCTTCCTTGGATCCAGGCTTGAGATAGACAAGAATGAGCCAGGGGTGGGGAGCATAATAGAGCTCAAGGAGGAGAAGGGGCTTGGACTGACGCTTGATGTGATACTGTACAACGGAGCCCTGCACACAGCCGACAGCGTTGCATTCGCAACGCCTGATGGCGTCAAGACAGCGAAGATAAGGGCGCTTCTCAAGCCAAAGGCCATGCAGGAGCTGCGCGAAGCGTCAAGCAAGTTCTATTACGTTGACTCTGTGAGCGCAGCTGCCGGAATAAAGGTCAGCGGCAGCGGCTTTGAAGGAGCTCTTGCCGGATCGATGCTAATATCCACGCAAAGGGAGGGCTATGAGAACGAGATATCTGGGGAGCTCAAGGAGATCTTCACTACAGACAAGGCAGGGATAGTACTCAAGGCTGACACCATAGGCAGCATGGAGGCCATATCAAGGCTGCTTAAGAGCATTGGCGCGGGCATAAGCAAGAAGAGCCTTGGGAAGGTCACGAAGAGGGATGTGCTCGATGCGTTCTCTATGCGCACAACAGATCCGAATAATTCAGTGGTGCTGGCATTCAGTGTGCCAGTGGACGACGAGGCTGCTGCGGAGAGCCAGGCTGCAGGTGTGGATGTGATACGCGCTGATATCATCTACAGGCTTATAGACGACTACAAGGCGTGGCTGGACAACGAGAAGAAGAGGGAGCGCGAGAGGCTGGAGCGCGCCCTGATATTCCCTGGCATGATCAAGGCCCTGCCCAACTCGTGCTTCAGGGTCTCGCACCCCGCAGTCTTCGGGATCGAGGTCGGCATGGGCAGGATAAAACCAGGGTACCTGATGATGAAAGCCAATGGCGATATCGTAGGGAGGATAAAGGAGATACAGGACAACGGCATAGGCAAGCAGGAGGCCAAGAAGGGGGACAACGTTGCCATCTCGATGGAGGACGTGACGTACGGCAGGCAGGTGGGCGAGAACGACGTGCTATACACAGCCATAAGCAGCGAGGAGATACGCGCGCTCAAATTCAAGTACAGCAGCATGATAGATGATGAAGACTCAGAGCTGCTTCGCGTTATGTCTGACATAAACAGTGCTGCGAAGAGGGAGTGAATGGAGCGGCTGCTTTACGTTGATGGCAATACCCTCAGTGCTGAGTTCGTGGAGAAGCCCTGGATAAAGAACAGCTACCTGAGATTCAGGGATGGGAAGCTGATAGTCACCTCGAGGAGCAGGCGCGCAGGGGAGAAGCTCGTATCCAAGTACATGCCGTGGATATCAAGGCACTACAGGGAGACAAATGACTATACGAAGCTCTTTGAGCGCGGCTCTATATTCTACAGGTCGATGAGATACAACGTGAGGCACGTTGCATCGCAGTCAAGGCCGAAGGCTGATCTGGACGGGGATACGCTTGTGATATACTCCAGAGACGGCGCCGGTGCAGAGAAGCTCATAGACCGGATGATACGACACGAGACCGAGCGCGCCGCAGCCGAGATAGCCGAGCGCAAGGCAAAGCAGATAGGCGTGGTGTTCAGGGAGATAAAAGCGAGGAAGTACAGGAAGTGGGGTGCATGCAACAGAGACGGGACAATAACAGTGAACTACTGCATATCCATGCTTCCATACGAGCTGCAGGAATACGTGGTGTCGCACGAGGTAGCGCACCTAAGACACATGAACCACTCCAAGATGTTCTGGGCGACTGTTGGCACGCTCTGCCCAGACTACAGGATGCTAAGAAAGAGACTCAGGAACTACGACAGCGCAAGAAGGCAGGTCTACATGCCTGTAGCAAACCTGGCGTAGAACAGTATAGCGCATATTGTCTTGGCGTCCTTTATCTGCTTACTGCGTATCATGCGCATCGCCTGCTCCAGAGTCACCGCCTTGCAGGTTATGAACTCATCCTCCTCAGGCCTTGGCCTTGTCTTCACAAGCTTCTCTGCGATGAACATGCTCTGCAGCTCAGTCTTGGTTCCGGGCGCGACATATGCGCCGTACATCTTCCTGACGCGCCCCGGCTTGTAGCCGACCTCCTCCTCAAGCTCCCTTGCAGCGGCCGCGGCTGCACTCTCCCCCGGCTCTATGTGCCCTGCAGGAAGCTCGTAGATGGTGCGGCCTATCGCGGCACGGTACTGCTTCTCCATGAGGATCCTGCCGCCGAGCAGCGCAAGGATCACAACAGTGTCGGGGCCTGCTATACGGTCATAGACGATCCTTCTGCCCTGCCTCTTGTAGTGTATCCTCTCTACCCTAAACAGCCTCGAGCTGTAGACGACCTTGGACGTGGCCATGCGCTTACCTGTTCTTCTGCTGCGCGAGTCCCTGCAGGTAGATCTCTGATGAGAGCTTCAATCGCGATACGCTGTGCACCACAAGCCTGCCCTCCCCCTCGAAGGTGGCGAGGAACAGGCCCACGCCGCCGAACATGGCAGTCCTTACGTTGTCCACGAACCTTATCTTGTAGTTAAGGCTTGGGGAATAAGCTGCAAGATGGCCCGGGTCCACCTCCACAGGCCTGTCAGAAGTGACAGCATGCTCAATTATGTCCCCGACCACATGTATGAACACGTTCCCTGGGCCGGTGAATTTCTGCAGAGTTATGCCCGAGCCACCTAGGAATGCTGCGCCCAGTCCCATCACCTGCAGCGTGAAGTTGACCGACTCATCGGCTGCTATGAACGCATACCTCTCTGCTACGAATGACTCCCCTTCCCCCAGAGTTATCTGGTATACCTTGCCTGGGAAGACTCCGGCCAGCGACACATGCCCATCCCCGTTCTTGGCCTCGAACTCCGTAAGCAGCGCGCTTGCCCCAGTGGCCTTTCGCTCTATCGCACTGAGCAGTCCGTGCGCAAGCCTTGGAGTCATCATCGTATTGGCGCTCTTGCTTATGAGCTTGCCTGAATCAGAATATATCTTCTCCCCCTGGTCCAAAGTCACATGCAAATACTGCATGTTGCCTCCCACAATCTCGTATTTCATATTATACACCAATCATATCGCTGAGTTCCTCTCCGTCAACATTAAGCCTGTACTCTGACATTATCTCCCTTATTATCTCGCCTTTGGGCTTCTTTCCGACGCGCTTGACCAGCTCCCTGAGCTTATCGCCCGAGATCCTCTGCAGGGGGTTCTCGTAGATTATGCTGTCCACCTCTGCCGAGGTCTTCGGCGAGAACCTCAGTATCTCGCCTATGGCAGCCTTTGTTATCTTTCCCTGGTCATAGAGCATGAATATGTACAGCAGCACGTCCTTGTCGGTATCGGTGTTTACCCCCGTTCTCTCCAGCTCCTTCATCTTCTCAAGTATGGTGGTGGCGGCTACGAGGTTTATCCCCTTTATGCGCGTAGTTACGTATTCGTAGAGGGGAAGCCTTGGCGAATGTATCAGCTGCTCTGCGAGCTGCCTGTTGCTTATGCCATTGGTTATATCCGAGGTGCGCTCGGCCATGTAGACCGTGGACTTTTCAATCCCATCAAGAGCCTGCTTGGTGACCACTATGGCCTCGGAGTCTGTTTCCGGGTACATCCTTGAACCGCCGGGAAGCGGGCGCATGAACTTTGTCGTGCCCTTCTTCGGGTCCAGTACCGCCCTTGTCTCAGGAGGCACCTCTGAGAGCGCCATGCGTGCGCGGCCCAGAGCGAACTCCATGGCCTTCTCGCAGATTCCCCTGGGCGCAGCTATGAGTATGAATGCGTCGTTCCCAAGCTCGGCGCGTATTGCCTGCACCTCTTCGGGCTTAAGGCCGTAGCTGGACAGGTCCTCATCACTGTGGATCAGGCCCCTTACGCCAGACATTTTTGCGTAGTCGCTGATCTCGCTGCCAAACCTTCTGTCTGGATTTATCTCCCTGCCGAGCAGGCCCGAAAATCCGTGCAGGCTCGCTCCTATCACGATTCCTCCGGAGGATATCGCGTCCCTGAGTATCTTTGCGCCTGTGCCTGAGAGCTTCTTTGTCAGGTCCCTTGCCTCGCCGAGCTTTGCCCTGCGCGATAGCAGCTCCTTTTTTATCTCAAGAAGCCTGACCTGGCGCTCCACCTCGTTTTCTATAACTACATCAACGCTGTCTATCTCCTGCAGGCCCTTTATCTCCACCCTTGTTCCGCCGTTTATAGATACGTTGACATCCTGCCTTATGGTGCCTATGCCGCGCTGCACAAGTGCCTGCGCCTCGCTGCCCGACTTCCTGGCTGTGAGCCGCAGCACGCTGCCTATTTCTAGCGCCACTTCCCTTGCCTGCGCCGGAGAGGTTATGTCAGGGTCAGTGTCTATCTCGATTAGAGGTATGCCTACCCTGTCTACGTTGTATACAACAACATCGCCAGTTGAGGACTCTATGCCGCTTGACTCCTCCTCAAGGAACATTGAGCTTATGCGCATCGCATTCCCGTTCACGTCAAGCTTTCCATCATATCCTACAAGCATGCTCCTCTGGAAAGCGCTAGGGTCGCTGCCGTCGACCACCTGCTTTCTCATGGGCTCTATCTCATCAGGCACTCTTGCACTGAGAGCAGATGCGATGCGCAGCGCTGTCTCTATTGCCTCGGAATTCACCCTGTGCGGAGGCTCCTCATCCACATCCACCAGGCATGATGTGCGGCTGAACACATTGTACAGGAAGCCGCGCTCCCTGCTGCTCTCGAAACTCGTCGATCTGTCTACAAGTCCAAGCTCCCCGGCAACGGCCCTCTGCCTCCTTGATATCTTCGCAATTATGCCGTTCGCAGAGGTATTGGTAGCGCAGGAGCAGAAGAGCTTCTCGGAAGTTGCAAGGCGCTGGTGTATCTCAAGTCCGCACCTGAACCCGAGCTTCTTGTAATATTGATCATCATGCATATGCATCACTGCAGTTCCTCCCTGTACTCAGTCCTTGCGCTTATCTCCCCGGAGATGTTCACGTTGAGCATCTTCGCTGCCTTGTGCGCGCCGTAATTGCCTAGGAGGAAGCCGAGCTTCACATACGCGACCTCAGGCATCATGTCCTCGCAGTACACTGCGCCTGCAGCAGCAGCGATCCTCAGGTTCCTGTATACCGTAGGGCTTACCCTGCCGTAAAGGCACTGGGATGCCATCCCCACCACAACTCCGCTATATGCTGCGGACTTTATGGCCTCTATCCACGACAGCTCCTTGCGCGATGGGGATACAGGAACGTGGCCAAGGCCAGTGCCCTCTATTATTATGCCCTTGCTCCCCTTGCCAACATAATAGTCTATTATGAGCGGATCCGAGTTTGGATATGCCTTCACTAGGGCTGTCTTCTCCTCGAACCCCCCTAGCACGCTGACCTTCTTGCTGGAGCCTGGTGATGCCTTTTTGTAGTCGGAGATGTATCTTATGGGGCCCCTGGGATCAACAAGCGCTATGGGATCTGCGTTGATCGGCCTGAATGCGTCCCT
>DAHVAU010000012.1 GCA_027314465.1 Microcaldota archaeon | reverse complement strand
CAGGAAGGAGAAACTGGTTGCTACAGAGCTGTCGCTGCAGGACCAGATTAACGAACTGGAAAAGATAGGCCTTGGGCTAGACGGCAACGCATACGGCCCGGATCAGATATCGATAATCAAGACGGAGATCTTAGGGCTGCTGAAAAACAGGGGTAAGCCGCCAACAAACGAATTCCAGAAGGGGCTATACAAGCTAAGAGACGAGAGGCTCGATGAAGTGGCCTCCAAGCTGGGATTGTGATGCTTGGTAAAAAGAAGCTGGTGAACAGACAGATAGTGGGATTCACTAAGCCCAGGAAGATACTGTTCTTCAGGATAAAACCAAAGCCGATATACAAGATAGTAGAGATGGAGTCTGTAGTCCAGGCTGCTGCGCCCAGTGCTCCGGCAGGTACGACGCAGCCTGTACAACAGCCACAGCAGCAGATGCAGCATGAGCAGGCGGCGGCGCAGCAGACCAGTGCTGTTGGCACGACCAAGCAAGCTAAGCAGGCGACCAGAGCAAAGGCAGCAGGAAGGGGAGTGAGCCAGAGCGCCATGGCTGCAAAGAGGAATGCGCAGCTTGCAATGGCGCTTCCTATAGCAGGAATAAAGCAGACGCCGGAGCAGTATGTTGCGAGCTCAAAGAAGAAGGCCATGGCAATAGGGGCAGTAGCTACAATAGGCTCATTTATCGCCCTCTACGAGGTGTTTGCGCAGCTGCTCATACTGGTGCCGCTTGTTGGTATAATAGGATACATGATGTCGTTCAACACCATAGTGTCATACCCCATGAAGAAGGCAGACAACAACGGGCTTGAGGTGGAGAAGGACATACTGTTCGCTGCAAGGGACATGATAGTCAGCATGAGGTCTGGAATGCCTCTCTTCAACTCAATGGCCACGGTCAGCATTGGGTACGGAGCTGCGAGCAAGGAGTTCGAGAAGGTCATAGACAGGGTGCAGCTCGGCATGCCCATGGAGCAGGCCATGGATGAAGTAACTGCAACAAGCAAGTCGCCGACATTCAGAAGGCTTATGCTCCAGGCGAGCACCAGCATCAAAGTTGGAGCTGACATAATAAACGCCATACAGGAGGTCATAAGCGATGTAAGCCAGGAGAGGGTCATAGAGCTAAGTAGATACGGACAGAAGCTAAATGCCATCGCAATGTTCTACATGCTCTTCGGAGTGATATTCCCAAGCATGGGCCTTGCCGTGGCAGCCATCATGTCCACCTTCATAAGCTTCTTCCCTATAACAAACACCACGCTCATGCTCGCGGCAGTTGGAATAATCTTCCTGCAGTTCGTGTTCCTGAGGATGGTTTCAGGCTCAAGGCCGTCGTTCTCAACGTGATTATATGGCAATAATATTCGAGAGGCTCGTAGGAAGGAATGTGGCAAGGTTCATATCTTCAGAGCTGGATCTTGCAGGCTTCAAGACCACAGTCAACAAGTTCATAGAGATAGCCATAATAGGCAGCATAGCGCTGCTGCTGATCACCTCATTCGCCACTGCCATCGTCTTGAAGCTGGAGGCTGGGCTGGCTCTGCTTGCAGGAATAGGCGCAGCAGGCGTATTCGAGGTCGTGCTGTACTCGATAATGGAGTTCCAGATAGAGCAGAGAAAGGAGTTCGTGGAGAACATACTGCCAGACTACCTGCAGCTAACCTCGGCAAACATAAGGAGCGGGGTGACGCTCTCAAGGGCCATGGTAATGGCCGTGAGACCCGAATTCAAGTACTTTGGCAATGACATCAGCATACTAGGAAAGCAGCTTTACTCCGGAGAGACTATGCAGAACGCGTTCACGCAGCTGGGCAACAAATACAGGTCCGCCACGCTTAAGAGGACCGTGCGCCTCATACTGGAAGCTGACCAGTATGGAGGAGGCATGGCAGACCTGCTTGGGCAGATATCCAAGGACCTCAGGGCGCAGCACATGGTGCAGAAAGAGGTGTCAGGGCAGCTATTCATGTACACGATATTCATAGCCTTCGCAGCCCTCATAGGCGCACCGACGCTCTACGGCCTCACCAACGAGATGATCGGAGTTACATCGAACATATGGTCAAAGATATCCGTGGGCGCGCTGACGCAGGCGCCTGCGCTGGGGCTCTCCTTCATAAAGCTCTCAAAGCCCCTCATCACCCCGACCGACTACTATTACTTCTCCCTTGTAGCGATACTTGTCATAACAGGATTCGGAGCCTTCATAATATCGGCAATATCCACAGGCAATGCGTTCAAAGGAATACGTTACCTGCCAATATTCCTCATAGCAGGCGTAGCTATATTCTTCGTGGTAGGGGCATTTCTGTCTACGATGTTCGCATCGTTCGGATAGCTTGTAGCTGCATCTCAGGACATGGAGAACGAGCTTAGGCCCCCTGCGCACAGATTGCTCCAGTCCACAACGAACTGGTAGCTGGCCTGAGGGAGAGATATCGTAACAGGACCGGGATTGTAAGGCCCGGTAACCTGCCCGTTCCATGGGCCTGCGCCGAACACAGAGTTCCATGACGATGTGCCAGCCTCCCTGTAGAACACGCCCATCTCATCGTCAGCCACCATCTGGAACGTGTAGGTTCCTCCAAGCTGCATTGCCGTCTGGGCGCTGTAGAAGGTGGTGTTCTCGGTCCCTGACTGGCAGTTCACGTACGAGTTGAGCAGGTTAAGCGAAGGCGGGAATGGAGACACTGGCAGATCTGAATATGACCCCATGTATCCGCCTGATCCAAAGCTCCACTGCTGCAGCCCTCCCTCTATGCCGGAGTACCATCCGCCGGTGCTGGTGGAGCTGTATGAAGTCACTGCATTTGCAGGGTAAGTGGATACCGTGGCATAGGATATTGAACCTGAGCCGGCAGGTAGCTGCCAGGCAGTCACGTTCCATAGAACCTCTGGCAGAGAAGGCGCGGCGAATCCCAGGGCCTGCCATACGCTGCTTGAAGATGACGTCATCAGCCCCTGGCCTGACTGGTATTGCGATGATGAGGGGGATGCATTAAACCCAACGTATTCGTATGCTATTGAGTTTGCTGCGCCTATGTTGCCGTTTCCGCTGTAGTCCTTTGCGTTGCCGTTGAGCGGCCACCAGCCCAGCAGGTTTACATGATCGACAGGAGTGCCTATCAGGCCTGCTGAGAAGATCGATGACGCTTCCTGCCCGCTAAGCGCTGTACTGTAGAACTGGTAGTCTGACATTAGGCCGGAGAATGCTGCGCCTGAGCCGCAGTTGTTCGTTGAGTCCGGGGCGCCCAGCGGATAGAATGAACCTGCAGCCCCAGTGTTTGGCACTGTACGCGCCGCAGCTGCGCTGGAGACAAGAGCCCCATTTATGTACACCGAGTATGCAGAGCCGCTGTAGGTTAGCACTATGCTGCTCCAGCTGCCCGAAGGCACTGTGCCCACGTCCGTGCATGTGCCTCCTGGTATCCTTGCGTATAGCTGGTTGTTAACCAGTTCAAGCATGCTGTACTGCCACCCGGTTGCAGGAGCCTGCTGGCCAAGTTCGTCTAGTATGACGCCATTTGGAGACGTAGGGTAGACCCACACTGATGCTGAGAACGGCTGCGATGCGCTCATCATAGAGTTGAATCCCGCAA
>DAHVAU010000006.1 GCA_027314465.1 Microcaldota archaeon | reverse complement strand
GAGGACGTCAAGGTGATGGGGCTCAGTGACGGAAAGAGCATAACACTCACAGTGGCAATAGCGTTCGTGGCAAGCCTTGTCAAGGACCTTGGCCAGTACCAGAAGTACAAGGAGCAGATAAAGAAGGATGTCGAGCAGAATGCAGAGAGGCTTACCGGCAGGCATATCACCGCGCACATCAACGCAGCTGATGCTGAAGACAGTGATGACGTGTACATAACCAAGTCCGGTCTTAGCTGCGAGGCTGGTGATGACGGATCCGTTGGCAGGGGGAACAGGGTCAACGGACTTATAACACCTTTCAGGCCGATGAGCCTTGAGGCGGCTGCTGGAAAGAACCCGGTGAACCACATAGGCAAGATCTACAACGTGCTCTCCACAGAGATTGCCAATGACATAGTAAAGCAGTATCCAAGCATAGAGGAGTGCAATATTGCCATAATGTCGCAGAGAGGCAAGAGAATAGACCACCCGCTCAACCTAAACATAGGCATAGCGGTGAATCACGGCTCAAACTTCGATGACATCAAGAGCAAGGCCTCGTACATAGCTGACGGATGGCTTGAGAGGATAGGCGAATTCACAATAGACCTCTCGCTTGGCAAGTACAAGACATTCTGAGGTTAGAACATGGTAGTATCAACTAGAACGGGAACCGGCAGGGGCAGCGCCATAATGCCTATAAGCGCATCGTCCACATTTGAGTCCAGGATGGCGCCAAGGCAGGTCTTGGACGACATAGAGACTCTTAGGAAGAGAGCTGCGCATGGCGTGAAGTCGACCGAACAGATCTTTACAGAGGCGTTCGCAGGCAGGCGCATTGAAGACCTCAGGCGGCCCATGGAGACGAGCATAAGCGTTCTCTCAAGGGTGCTCAGGGAGGCCGTCGAGAAGGATCAGTGAGATTACTGGCAGGCCGTGGTCTGTCCAGGTCGATTTGATGGCCGAGAAGTTTAGAGGCAGTCCAGGTGCAATGCAAAGAGAGGCGTTTGAGGCTATCATACGCCATGAGCAGCAGCGGCCATACTCGAACCTGATAGGAAGCAGGAACGCGCAGTTAATAAGGACTGTTGCTGGCAGCGTCGATTCCTTGATGAAGGACTGCGGGATTGGGGGCAGGCAGAGGCACATTGTGCTTGATGCCGTGTGGGCAAACTTTCGCATGGCGCTTAGCTATGTTGGCATGCCGGTTAAGAGAAGGGATGCCAGGATCGCGGATGCGGTAGTGCTGAACGTAGGCTTTGCAATGGAATCTGCAGGGATCCGCGGCGCAAAAAGATCGCTTATACTAGGAGCTATAGAAAAGCACGCCAAAGGCGCGGAAAAGTACATAAGAAAGGAAGAGGCAAGGCTGTTAGTAAGGCATTAAGACAGTGACATCTCGATCTGCACAGTGTCAGGCACAGGTATCCTCATGACCTGTCTGAGTGCCTGATCACTCCCGTCGATCTGCACCAGGCGCTTGTGGATCCTCATCTCCCAGCGCTCGTAGGTGTGTGCACCGTCGCCGCAAGGAGTCTTTCTTGTAGTTATCTTAAGCCTCCTTGTGGGCAGAGGGACTGGCCCCTTGAACTTTATGTTCAGGGTCTTGGCTATCTCAACTATCTGGCTGGCGATGCTGCTGGCGTCCTTGACGTTCCTGCTTATTATTTTTATCCTTGCTACAGGCAATTAATCACGGTCTTTTCACTACATCAAGGACTACTCCTGCAGCCACGGTCTGGCCCATGTCCCTGATCGCGAACCTGCCCAACTGCGGGAAGTCGCTGTACTTCTCAATGACTATTGGGCGGGTTGGCTTGACTTTGATTATTGCGACGTCGCCGTTCTTTATGAACTCAGGGTTCTTCTGGAGCGTCTGGCCAGTCTTTGGATCCTTCTTCTCCACGATCTCGGTTATGGTTGCAGAGATCTGCGCAGTGTGTATGTGGAACACTGGGGTGTATCCTGGAGCTATAACTGTAGGGTGGTTTATGACCACTATCTGGGCAGTGAACTCCTGCGCCACTGTAGGCGGGTTGCTGCTAGGTCCAACTACGTCTCCTTTCTTGACGTCCTTCTTGTCTATGCCCTTGGTGTTGAAACCTACGTTGTCGCCAGGCTCTGCCTTCTGCAGCTGCTGGTGGTGCATCTCTATGCTCTTGACCTCAGTCTTAACGCCCGACGGCATTATCACTATCTGGTCGCCTGGCTTCATCACGCCAGTCTCCACCTTGCCCACAGGCACTGTTCCGAATCCAGATATGCTGTAAACGTCCTGGACAGGAAGCCTGAGAGGCTTGTCCGTAGGCTTCTTAGGTACCTGGAACTGGTCCAGAGCCTCAAGAAGCGTAGGGCCTGTGTACCAGCTCAGCTTGTCTGATTTTGAAGATACGTTTATGCCTTCAAGTGCAGAGTAAGGAACGAATATGAGCTTGGACACATCATATCCTACAGTCCTTAGCAGCTCGGATACCTTGCTCTTTGCTTCATCGAACTTTGCCCTGTCGTAGTTTACAGCATCTATCTTGTTTAGTCCTACCACCAACTGCGCGATCCCAAGCACCCTGGCCAGATATGCGTGCTCCCTTGTCTGGGACTGCACGCCATCAGGGGTTGATACTACAAGCACTGCGGCATCTGCCTGGCTTGCTCCTGTTATCATGTTCTTCACAAAGTCCCTGTGCCCAGGGGCGTCTATTATTGTGAAGTAGTACTTCGGAGTCTGGAAGTCCCTGTGCATTATGTCTATGGTTATTCCTCTCTCCCTCTCCTCCTTAAGCTGGTCCATTACGAATGCGAACTCAAAAGAAGGTCTGTTGTACTTAGCTACCTCGTCCCTGAGCTTCTTCATGTCCTGCTCAGACACTGCCTTAGTGTCGAAGAGCAGCCTTCCTACTGTAGTTGACTTCCCGTGGTCTATGTGACCAATGAAGATCAGATTCATGTGTGGTTTGTCGGCCATTTAATTCACCAAGTATGATTGCATAAAATGCATGCTGCGTCTACCATCAAGCAAATGAGTCTTTGACGAGGTAAACGCTATAATATGCCTGATAAGGTATTTAAATCTTTGCAAGAAAGCCCATCGCCGGAGCGCAACGAGCCAGGACGCGCCAGTCACATGCCTGAAAGGAACATCTTGAGGAATCTTATGCCCACCTTGCTTGACGGCCACCTAAGGGCCACTCTCTTGGCTTTCTTTACGAGCGCGTCCTGGCTCTTCATGAGCACGAGCGTGAGCATCATGCAGCTCACCACTGCGACTATGAAAAGGTCGATGTAATCGCTTATTATAAGCAGGGTGCCTGAATAGGGGGTGTTACGTATCACCATGTATGTGGCTCCGGCTATTACAAAATCGGTGCCCACTGACACATAGGCTACCCTTTCAAGGAGCCTCTGGAGCCTTCGTATCCTGTCAAAACTACTGTAGTACATCCGGTCGCCACATGATGTTGGGAACGGTAGCTTTAAAAAGCCATACAGAATCTGTTCTCTTAGTGGAAGTTACAAGTGGCCCCTAATTTGATGTCGGTAGGACTGATGGGCTCACCAGTCCTTGAACTCGGTCTGGTGCGCCCTTATTATGCCCTTGACTATCGTCTGCGTCTGGTATATGTGAAAATGTATGTTCTTGGAGTTCTTGTCCTCGTTTATCACTATAAGGAACTTCTTGCACGCAGGGCATATGACGTCTATATTGCTCACCGCGGTATCGTAGTAATAGTAAAGCTTCGTGTTGCCGCATACTGGACAGGTGTTGACCATGCGGTAATATTGGTTCGTAGCTAGTTGGCTTGACATGCAATTAGGTAATTGTGAATGAGGAGTAATATATATCTGCCAGAGAGCACGCCTTGCCAAAGCGCGTTATGCGGATCTTGCCTGCGCCATGTCTGGGCTTTTGCTTCCTAAAATAGCAGTTATACCTGGCTGTTCTTCTATGCCATTAGCTATAAGATCTGTCAGGAGATCGCGATGATCGTAGTGATATTGCTGGTATTCATTGCTGCAATGACTGCACTCTGGGCGCCGTGGGGCATAAAACGCATCGCAGAGACTGACAGGCGTAGCAGGATGAGTGCCAGGCGCGGCTACTTCTGAGGTAGATGCAGTGGGAAAGAAGAACAAGATTATATGGCTCTGGCCGGTGCTTGCAGCAGTAGCAGTAACCCTGGTAACCGGCTTGTACGACGGAACTCCAGCAGGTCTATTAGGCGCAATATGGTACGGGTTGCCATTCACGTGGATAAGAAGGCTTGTAATGGCCCCGCAGTACTTCCCATGGGGAGTGGATGTTCTTGGACTTGCAGCTGACGTGGTGTTTTGGACGATAGCCGTAGCTGTACTGAGCTGGTTGGCCAGGAGGGCCACAAACCAGTAATCCACCCGCAGAACAGTGCAATCTCGAATCATTCATTACATAGCCCCAGCCAGATTCGAACTGGCGTCAACGGGTTCAGAGCCCGCTATCCTTGACCACTAGACTATGGGGCTGCACAGCGCATACCTTAATGCACGCTTGTTTTAATAAAGTTAGCGCGCATGATATACTACGATTAAAATGGCAGACGGATACCGCGAGCACCTTGCAGTCTCAGGCGAGCTCAAGGACCTGGCTATAGCAGATCTTGTTCTGACCGTTGCATTCGCGCTGATATTCACAGGGGGGCTTGCAGGCCTGGCTGCAGGCGTGCCGACTTTCGTAGTCAGCTTCGCCTACTTCATACCAATAGCATTTGTTGCAGTTACACTCTCATTCGTACTGCACGAATACATGCACAAGATAGTGGCGCAGAGATTCGGAGCCATAGCAGGATTCAAGAGATGGAATCTTGGCATAGGCATAACGCTGGTCTCATCGCTGCTTGGCTTCCTTGTGGGGCTGCCCGGCGCGACAATGATATACACGAGCAGGTTCACGCAGGAAGAGGAAGGATGGGTCTCTCTTGCAGGACCGCTCACTAATTTCGGCGTGTTCCTCGTCTTCTTCGCTGCCTTCTACCTGGTTTACCACTCTTTGCCCTACCACGCGCTGAGCATGCTGAATGCGACTACTTCGTACATAGGCCTGCTGATTGTGATAACACTCTTCATAAGCGTCTGGCTTGCCTTCTTCAACATGCTGCCAATGTATCCTCTTGACGGGAGCAAGGTACTCAGGTGGAACAAGAGCGTATACGCAGCCACGATGGTGGTAATATTCGCCTTCCTGTACTACATAGGAGGGCCTGGCATACTGGTGTCGCTCGTATACCTGCTGATAATGGCAATAGTGTTCTACTTCATGTTCTCAGGGATGCGAGTCTTCAGGATGTAAGCGCGCATGCTACATTGAGATGTCTATGGCGGGGCGCTGCGGCGCGGAGTTCTGAGCCCTCTGTGACTTTGATACGGATTCCTTCTCCAGAGTAACATCAATTCCAAGCGACTCGGATAGATACTGCCCTGCCTCGGTAAGTAGGCCGAATTCCTCGTCCTGGGTGGGTTCTGAATATGATATGGAGTTCATCTTTTTAGCAAGCTGCTGGATGTACTTCATGGCCTTCTCCCTGTCAGGCACATCTATCTCGGGCTTGGCGCCGTTTACCATGTCTATTACCTTCTTGATGTTCCTCTCCTTGTGAAGGGCGTTGCCTATCTGCCTCTTCCACTCTTCAGCCACTATTAGCGTGATCGCTTTGGGATCCTTGCCTGACTTTCTCATCATTGCCATGAGCTGCTTCGCGTCGCTTATTATCGAATCCAGGAGCTGCTCTTCTGCCTCTATCCTGTCGCTTATCATCGACTCATCGAACGTCGGCCATTTCTCTGTTGATACAAAGCTCTCGTTCCCAAGCATGTGCCAGATCTCCTCAGCTATGTGCGGAGCCGTTGGGGCCATCATGAGAACTACGCTTGTAATGTAATCCTTCAGTACCATCCCGTTTGGCTCGCTCCTGTTTACATATCTCTTCAGCTCTAGTACAGAGTCGTATACCACCCTGGTGCTCACTCCCCTGAGCTCCAGCTTCTCTATCTGCTCGGTTACATCGCGTATCTTCCTGTTAAGCTTTGAATATAGCCAGTAGTCGATGTGCCTGAGCTCTCCGCCCTCGAAGTCGTCAGTGCGCTGTGCTATGTCGTACAGGTATGAGAAGCGCTCGTCAAGGCCCATTGCAGCGTCTGAGCTGAACTCCGAATCGCTGAACAGCTCAGCACCCGCAGCAACCATCGTCCTCATCACGTCTGCGCCGTACTTGTCCAGCGCGTCGACCAATGGCACGATGTTGCCCAGGCTCTTGCTCATCTTCTCCCCTTCGCTGAGCACCGACCCATTTACAACTATCTGCTTGGGCCAGTACTTGTGGCTGAATATGGTAGCATGGTTGAAGATGAGCATGGTGAGGTGATTGAATATCAGGTCAGGGCCAGAGTGCCTAGACATGTTCGTGTACCAGTATTCAAACGACTCCTTGCACCTTCTCAGCACAGCGTAGTCTACACCAGTAGACTTGGATACATCATCCATGTTGCCATGACCCAAGAATATGTAGTTGAATAGCTCCGCAGTGAGCTTGTCTACTGGAACAGCGCGCAGCATTGCGGATACTGTGTAAAAGGACATGTATATCGTGGAATCTGAGAGGGACTCTATTATCTTGTCAGGTTCCAGAGGGAATTTCGTGCCAAGGCCCTGCGATCTTGCCACTGCCCTTAGGTCTATCCAGTCTATGGCAGACTCGAATGCCTTCCTTGACTTCTCAGGTAGCACAGTCATCTCGGAGTAGGCCTTCTTTGCAAGCTCCTTCCATCCCTTGTCGCCATAGTTCAAAAACCACTGGTCCACCACGTTGATTACAATAGCATAGCCGCACCTGCAGTATACCGGGCTGTTGGCCATAACGTACATCTCCATGGCGTTACCGGCTGCCACCATATCCGCAGTTATCTTTGCTCTGGCCTGCGCAGTGCTCATGCCTTCATAGCCCTTCGCAGTCATGCGGCCATGATGGGACTCCTCCTTGTACTGCAGCTTTGTTGCCTGGCCAAGCATGTCCTCGCCGCCCTTTGCCTTGAACATGTCTATGTAAACAAGCGAGGGTATGTCCAGATATCCAGGCATGTTTCTGATCTTGGAGAACTCGGATTGAGAATCGTCAGGTATCTCGATGACCTTAATCGGCTTTATGTCCAGAGCCTTTCCCTGCTCCTTGAGCTTCTCAAGTGCAGCATAGTCGAAAGGAGCGTGCGCCGGAACGCTCATGACCACGCCAGTGCCGAACGAATCCTCTACGAATGCGGCACTGAATATTGGGAGCTGTAGGCCTGTCATCGGATTTATGCATGTCTTTGCAAGGAGCGCGCCCCCGTCTGCGTCTGCAACCTGCTCCACATTCATCTGGTACTTGAGTATGTCAGAGGCTGCTTTGGTCATGTAGTAGGTCTTGCCGTCTATCTTGCAGGAGACGTGCTTCAGATCCTTGTTTATGAACAGGTTGGTTACCCCGGATATGGTCTCAGGCCTGTAGGTAGTGCACATCAGATACGCATCTTCGCCGTCCACCCTGAACTTCACTCCAACGACCTTTTCTATCTCAGGCTCAACATCCCTCTTGGTGTCATGCATGCCTACTGCGTTGTTCTCATTGGGGCACCATCCCACAGGATGCCTGCCTTTTACAAGATACCCCTTGCTGTTCAGTAGCCCGAACTGCCACTCTACGAACTTGCTGAAGAATGGCTCTATGGATACAAACTTCCTCCTCCAGTCTATGCTGTAACCTGCCTTGTGCATCCCGTTCTCTATCTCCTTCACGAAATAATCGGCGATGAACAGTGGGTCGGTCATTTTTTCTATGTCGTAGTCAGGTATATGGAAGAGCTTGAGGTCCCTTATAAGATCCTCGTCATGGTTCTTTATCCTCTTGGCGAACGCCAGTATTGGAGTGCCAGTAGCGTGGAAGCCCATTGGAAATAATACGTTGTACCCGCGCATGCGCTTGTAGCGGGCCAGAACGTCAGCTATGCCGAACGTGCGCAGGTGGCCTATGTGCTGAGGACCATTGACGTATGGGAATGCAACTGTGATCATGTAGGGTTTCTTTGTATCTGATATCTCGCCTTCGAATAGCCTAGCGTCGTCCCATGCCTTCTGCCACTTGCCGTCTATCTCCTTGTAGTCCATGAAAACCCATCTTCTATCTGCTGCGCGCCAGCCCGCACACCTTCATTCTGGCCGCCTTCTGATTCTTATCTGACTGTGCATTAATAAAAAAGATGGCATCACCTGTCCTTTGCCCCTATCTTCCTGAATAATGCCGAGTAAAAGCCCCTGACATTGGACTTTGAGAAGTTCTTAAGCACGGATCTGTCTTTCGCCACACCTGGCTTCTTTCCAGAAGCCAGCGCGACTATCACATCTTCAAGTCTCTTCTCGCTGCCCACTATGCACATCTTGCTGACCTCGCGAGGTATGGGCGTATACTCTGGAAGAAGCACCGCAGTCCCAAGCATTACCCCCTCTATTGCAAGTATCCCCAGCCCCTCCCTCTGAGAGGTATGAAGAACTGCAAGAGACCTGCGTATCTGCCTGTATAGCTGCGCGCTGTCTGGATAGTAGTTGCGAAATCTTACCTTTCTCTTGAGGCCCAGGGACCATATCTGCCTGTCAAGGTTATGCCTGTCCGGACCGCTGCCAACTATCAGCCCGTTGATCCTGCCGTCCCGCTTGCACGCCCTGGCCAGAATCCTTAGCCATATGTCGAGCCTCTTCTCCTTTATCAGCCTGCCTGAGAAGAGCACCGTCCTGGACTTGGGTATGTTCTCTGACGCAACCTTTGCTATAACAGAGTCATCTACTGCAGGCGCAAATACGCTTATCCTGCTGCGCGGTACTCCGAACTTCGCCAGCCTGTTTGTAGTCACGCTCGATATGGTGATATAGGCATCCGCGCCCATTATTGCCGCCTTTGAATATGAGTATGAGAGCCTGCCGGACATCCTGCCCAGGTACTCCTTCCAGTATTTCTCATCCCATACCTCTGCCACCTGTATTATGAGCCTGGCTCCGCTCACCTTGCAGTATAGCTTGAGTAGGGGCAGATGAAGTATGGGAAACGCATTGGTTATTACGACGTCGAACTCGTACTTGTATATTCTGGTCAGTGACATTGCATATCTTACCGCTTCCCTTATGGACCGCCTTCCGTGCCTGTATATCTTGCTCTGATCGGTGTCGCCGTAAGCGTGGTACTTTATGCCCTTGTGTATGAACTCGCCTGAGCGCATCCCAGGCCATCTTGTTGTGAAGTAATGCACATCGTTCTCCTTTGCAAGCTCCTGTGCCTCGCTGAAGTTCATGGCCTCGATGCCGCCTATGTGCCATGGATACGGAACGTCGTACGCGAATGCGATCTTCATCTTCAGGCCCCGGCCCCCTTGTTCTCAACAAAGTAGTTTCCTATGAACATGTACCTTGAGTGCGTCTTCTTGAGGGTGCTTATGGCATCTTCCGGAGTTGCCACTATGGGCATTCCGTGTATGTTGAAGCTCGTGTTGAGCACTATGCCATGGCCCGAGCGTTTCTTCACCCCAGACAGCAGCTCCCTGTACTGCATGTTCTCGCTCCCGACCATCTGAGGCCTAGCCGTCATATCCACGTGCACTACCGATCTCATCACGTCCTTCATCGATGGCTTAGCTGCATATCCCATTGTCATGAACCTGTCCATGCCCTTGACGTCAACAAGAAGATGCCTGGCTTCCTCTTCGAGCATTGACGGTGCAAAAGGCTGGTACCACTCCCTCTGCTTAACGTACGTATTGAGTTTGTCCCTGACTTTGTCAGAACTTGCATTGCCAAGTATGCTTCTATTGCCAAGCGCCCTAGGGCCGAACTCCATCCTTCCTTGGAACCAGAGTATGTAATCGTTTGCCTCTATGATCTCTGCCGCATGCGTGCCTTTGTGCTTTTCTTCCTGAAACTCTATTCCGTTTGATCTCTCCTTCTTTAGGAGCGACTCTACCTGCCCATCGTCATATCCGTCTCCCAGATATGCATTATCGAATCTGTACGACGAGATGCCGTTCATGTTGTAGTTTGCGGCAAGCGCAGCTCCTAGCGCTATGCCGCCGTCGCCCATGTGCGGGAATATGTACCACTTATCGAGCTTATCGAGCATGCGTATCTTCATGTTGGCCTTGATGTTGGACATCACGCCTCCGGCGAACACGACGTTAGACATGCCGTACTGGTTCAGCGCATTGGACACGAACTTCTCCACCACATCCTCGAGAAGCTGCTGGGCCATGTACGCGAACTGCTCACGGGGCATGCCCCACGCGACCCTGCCAAGCATGTCGTACTGGCGTGCAGGGCCGTATTTGGCCTTCATCTCTAGGCCCTTAACTGTGAAGAATTCCTTGAGCTTGTTCTCTTCAAACCTAAATGGGAATGAGTAGTCTGCCATTGCCATGACCTTGCCTTCGTCCTCAAGCTCCCGCATGCCCACTATGTTTGTGACCTGCTCGAAGAATATGCCTATGGAATTGCGCGTCGCTACTGCAAACTCCCTTTTGAGGTGTCCGTTCTCAAGAGTGCTGATGGATCCTGAAAGCCCATCCCCTGTACCATCAAGAGTGATGACTAGGCAGTCCTTTATTCCTGAAGTAAACGCCGCAGTAGCTGCGTGGGCTACGTGATGGTCTACTGCATGTATCTTGAAGTTCCTGAACCCGATGTCCCTTAGTTCCGAGGATATGCACGACTTGCTGATGGACTTGCACAGCGGCAGAGGGCCTATGGATGTCATCATGTATTTTGAGTAATGCATCAGAGCCTCCGCCCTGGGCCTGAGCATCTTCCTCCTCCTGAACCTGTAATATGCCTCCTTCTGTCCGGGGTATACTCTGGACAGCGTCTTTGTCAGCTCGGTGGTTGGGAATGCGACCACATCTATGTCTGATGGGCGTATACCCTCGAACCTAAGCGCCGCATGGATTGCATTCCTCGGGAATGAGATTTCCAGCTTCCTCTTTGTGTATCTCTCCTCGTTCGATGCAAACACGATCCCCCCGTCGCGAAGCAGAGCTGCGCCGGAGTCATGACCGTCCCACACGCCTAGGATGTACATGGACCACACTCAAATAAACAAGCTGCCGATGTTGCCCACAAGCGTCTGGTAGGCCTCACATGCAGTCCAGGCCACCGGCTCCTTGCCCTGATCTATGAGACTGCGGACCTGCTGCGCCTCAGCGTTGTTCCATAGAGGCTGCAGGCTGTAGCTGCTGTCGCGTATATTCCCGATCTTCCTGCCCCACATTATTGAGGGGTAGACATTCCCATAGCTGTCCATGAATAGCGATGCGTCAAGACTCCTGCCCTTCATGGGCGCCCTGCCCGTCTTGACATAATAGCCCAGCTTCTTGAGGAATGCGCCTTCAACTATTGGTATTGCGCCGAACTCAAACCTCCTGTGCCTGATGAATTCGCCAAGCTCCGCAGAGATTACTGCCGGGTCGGGCCTGAGGTCCAGAGTCTGGTTCTGGTAGTATGAGTCTGACAGCTGCCCTACATTCACATGGAAGTTGTTCACCGCGGCCCAGGGCAGCTCCTGCCTTACCTTGGCAATGGTCTCCATAAGGCTTCCCTGGTTGAACTTGCTCATGGTGTACCCGAATATGAAGAACAGGTTGCTGTGCGTCTTCTGCAGCTCCTTGAGCCTGCGCGCCATGCCCATCGCCCTGTCGAAGTTTCCAGGTATGCCCCTTATCTTGTCATGCAGCTCCCTGTACCCGTCAAGGCTTATAGTTATGGATACCTTTGGTATGCCGAGCTCCAGTATCTGCGTAATCTTGCCAACTACCATGTCCTGGTTGCACAGCGAGTTGGTAGGCATTGTCACTATGTACAGGTCCCTGGACGAGTCCCTGAATGCCTTTACTATGTCTACTATATCGCTCCTGAGGAACGGCTCACCGCCGGTTATCTCTATCCACTTGAAGTGCGTGTTTCTTGAGGCAAACTCCGTTATCTCGCGCAGGTCAAGCTCTCCAGTAGGCTTTATCTGCCATATGTTGCAGGTGAGACACCTGCTCTGGCAGCCGTATGTTATT
The DNA here is from genome assembly GCA_027314465.1 of Microcaldota archaeon. GTDB lineage: Archaea > Micrarchaeota > Micrarchaeia > Micrarchaeales > CABMGC01 > JAJZNA01. The sequence goes on along the minus strand of DAHVAU010000006.1, from coordinate 1,184 downwards.
GAGAACGTAAGCTTGTATGGCCTGGCCAGCCTCTCGAAGTTGCTTCTGAGTGCAGTCAAGCCAAGGCCTGCAAGCTTGGCCGTACTGGTTGTGTTCATACTAACACTATGGTGTTCTGTCTACATTAATATATGTTGCTAGGCTATAAAATCCAGTATGTCGGGTAATGGCCTCAGGGGCCAGTCATCGCTTGAGTTCTTCGTGACTTACGGTTGGGAGCTGCTTGTCATAGCAGTCGTATTGGCGGCATTTGCGGTGTTCATATCCATACCCTCCAACGTTGTGCCGCACACATGCACGTTTGCGCTCCAGCTCTCGTGCAAGGGAGTTGAGGTTGGATCCAATTCGCTCGCCACTGTGATAAATCTCGAAGCCGTGAACAGCCAGCAGTATGACCTTTACAACCCCTCAATGTATGTCAACATATCGCAGTATGGCTCTGCGAATGCCATCTGCGTCCCGTCAAACGTAATATCCGGGGCAGACATACTCTGCAGCGTCGTGCTGCCAAAGCCCATACCAGTCTCGCAGCAGATCAAGGCAACAATGATAATCAATTCCACCGCATGCCTGTCTGGGACATTCGGCAACTGCGTTGCACAGCAGGGGGAGACCTATATAGGCAACTTCAGCACGGCGGTGAGCCAGTATACGGGAAACTTCCCGATAAGTATATCCCTCTACATAACGACACAGCGGGTAAGGCTAGGGCAGAGTGGGACAGTGGTTGCACACGTCAAGGTCCTGGGCCAGAACGCCACAGGAGCAGAGGTGGAGTTCACCACAAACGCCCCTACAGCGCACATATCCCCGCCCAGCGGGCTTACAGATTCATACGGTAACGCCACGGGATACTTTACAGGGTCCAGTGCTGGTAACGTGCTGGTCATCGCCAACGCATTTGGCATAGCCACGGCGTCAAATACCATATCGGTAGTATATTTCGCCACTTAATTACAGCTTGGAGATAGATTCGGATATGGCCTTGACCGATGCCATGAATGCGTCTTTCTCATCACCTGCAAGGTCGAGCTGCACTACCTTCTCAACCCCATTCTTCCCCAGCACTACCGGCACTCCAACGTACACATTGCTTACCCCGTATTCGCCTTCAAGAAGCGTCGAGCACGGCATTGTGCGCTTCCTGTCGTTAAGTATAGAATCCACCATGCCCACAACCGCAG
>DAHVAU010000001.1 GCA_027314465.1 Microcaldota archaeon | reverse complement strand
CGCATTCTCCTCCTCATCAGCGTCAAGGTACTCCAGAATCCCGTTCCTTAGCAGGTAGTTGAAGTTTATCTCCTTGCTCCTAAGCTTTGCGATCATGTCAGCAGTGAGTCTTGGCTGCTTGTTATCAACTATTATGTAGGGCTTTCTTATCCTGCCCCTGTCGGTGTTGACGTTGACTGCGTTGAGCCTTTCTGAATGCGATACGTTGACCTCTCCCGAGATCATTCCCTTCCTCCTTGCGCCCCTGATCTCAGCCACGAACTGCGCCGGGTCTTCGACTGTGCCCATTACCTTTCCATTGATATAGACGTACGCTCTCTGCTTTGCATCCTTCTTTGCCATAAACATCACCTATATTGGCTCAACCTTTCTGATCTCCTTGATCTTCTGCTCAGTTGAAGCTTCATCCGCGCCCACAGTTATCTTTGACATCACTGCCAGGTACTTGGTAAGCCCTACTTCCTGGCCTTCAGGCGTCTCCGAAGGGCAGATCTTGCCCCACTGCGTCCCGTGCACGTCCCTGGCCTTGAAGTGCGGGTGCTTCTTTGCAAGAGGCGACTTCACCCTCCTAAGGTGCGTGTATGTGCTTATCAGGTTGGTCCTGTCAAGCACCTGCGACACCCCGGTCTGTCCAGCCACCCATGTGCCTGTGCCCATGGCGTAGGCTATCCTCTCGGTTATGGTGTCAGGGTTGATTATAGACTGTATGCTGAGCTTCCTGCCCCTTGCGCTGGTCCTCTCTATCTGGTACTTGACCTCCTTTGCGAAGAACCTGAAAGCGTATGCGAACAGCTCCTCCATGAGCTCTCCGGAGTACTTGACCCTCTTGTTGCCGTAGTGGTCCTTGTCATCTTCCTTGGCGAGCCCGCTGGCTATCACCGTGGACCTCCTTGCCATCTGTATCAGGTACTTGCCCTTATCGTACCTGTTCTCAGAGCTCTCTCCTATGTGGGGCAGAAGGTAGTTGTCTATCTGCGTCTCTGCCCTCTTCTGCTGGTACTCCTTGGCCTGGCCTGGCGCTGAGAGCTTGCCCAGCTCCACGAGCGCCTCAGCCGATGAGAGGTCCTTTTGGTCTGATAGCTCAAGGTTGAGCATTATGTCGTTCTTGAAAGACAGGAGGTCTGCGTATGCGCTGATATCTGCGTTCTTAAGTCCAAGGGCCTTTAGCAGCAGGATGAAGTTGAGGCTCTTTGGCACTGTCGGGAAGTCAACCGTGAACGTGCCTCCCTGCGTCCTTGTAACCACGCACCTTGCCCTGAATCCCGGGGCTGTTGAGAACACCACGCTTGTGACCTTGTCCCCGCTCTTCTTCTTTGTTGTTATTATGCGGTTTGCGGCAACGTCCTCAAGCCCTATCAATACCCTTTCCACTCCCTTGATCACGAAGTAGCCTCCAGGGTCGTCAGTATCCTCGCCGTTCTCTATCATCTGCTGCTTTGTCACGGTCTTCATGTAGCACATGTTGCTCCTTACCATGATTGGCAGCTCACCTACGAATACCTCCCCGAACGATGCTGACTTCTCTATGCCCCTTATTACAGGCACCACCTCTATGAATATCGGCGCGGCATACGTGAGGTTCCTGAGCCTTGTCTCATTAGGCATTATCGGCCTTCTGGATCCGTCTGCCTCTATTACGGAGGCCTTCTCCAGCCTAACCTTGCCTAGTTTGAGCGCGAATCCCTCAACGCTGGGCTCTATGGTGTTCTGGCGGTCCACAACGGCCTGTATTCCCGAATCCAGGAACCTGTTGAAGCTCTCCACCTGGTGCGTGACCAATGAATTCGACTCTAGGTACGATGCAAGCAATTCGTTTGCCATATAATCACAATTGTAAGTGTGCTGACTACTCAGCTCTGCACTACTATCCTGTAGTAGTCGTATTCTATCTTGCCGTCCTTCCTGTGTATCTTTATTACCTGTCCGGGCTTTGCCTCTAGGGCTACGGCCTGCGGATCAGTGTCAAATATCTTGGGCAGGTTGCCTACCCCTATCCTCATCCTCTCGGTAAGCTCCTTGATTTCCTTTTCGCTCATTATTGCGTGTTCCGGGACGAGTTCGTGATTGCTCTTTGAAGCCAACTATTCACCTAAAATAAGCACTAGGAGTAACGGGTTCGTTACTTATAAGATACAAAAGGATTTATAAGCCTTCTTTACCTGCCCAAGAATTCCGATAAAAGCCAGGATCACAAGCTTTGTCGGTTTAATGGCATTATTCCGACAACCTTTGGATTATTCCGACAGGCCCATCTCGTACAACTAGTACTTATGTAAGATATTGTTCAGATATCTTATGAACTGATCTGTATCAGCATAATAATTTGGATAGGCTTTTTCCAAATCGTGTGCTGCATCTACACTCGCAAGAACGACATCATATTCCTTATTCCCACTATATCTTTTTTCCAAAGCAGCGTATTCGTCAAGCGCTTTCTGTTCTTCATCGTTAGTGTAGGAATGAACAGTAAGTTTTTCCCCTTTAATATCCAATTCCAGCAAGAAAAATCTAACTTTCCCCCTTTTTTTGGTCTGTTCACTAAACACTCTTAAAGCACTCGCCCAACCTTGCATCTTACTCACAACTCCTAACTCTCTTTCCTTCTGTTTTATTTGGGTGTATAGCTCTTCTTCATTTTCTGGAGTCTGCGGTACAATCGGACACTTTTCAATTTTAGCAAAAGCAGAACTAACTAGCCTAAAAAACTCTTGCCATTCTGGTGATCCTTCATTAGACTTAATAGCTTCTCTTGTGAAAAAACCTACGGTCTCAACTGCCGTTGCCCAAAGATGCTGCAGTCTAGACCTTATCTGAACCTCCACTAATAGTCCATTATACTCTTTTTTTCTTTGCTTGTCGCTGTTGTATCTATATATTAAATGAATGCTTCTATAGCCATCTGCTTTAGGGTTGCTGATATAGTCCTTAAAACCCGTACGGGCATGTTTCAAGTCCCCCCTTAGATAGTATTCTTCACACAATTTTCTCGCAAAATCAACGTTTGATAAAATAGCTCTACACCCTCCTATATCTTGCATCTGGTAGAGCTCCATAGATGGCACATTTCCATGATAGCTTCTCCCTAATTTTGCTATTATTGCAGGAACACGTTTTAGACGTTGTGCAACCAAAGAGTTATCATCCAATCTCTTTGAGACGTTTTTCAATCGTATATAGAAAACATGCATCGGATAGCTGTGGACTGCTCTCCAATTATCTAATATCTCCAATGCCGTATCTCTATCGGATTCTGAGACTGCAGTTTCACGCAAAGTACGCCCAGCCCAGTTTATTTCAGATCTTTTATAGACCAATTTCTCCCAAGGCATAATATCTATATAAAACAATTAGTATTTAAATCTTTATCTGCGCGGTTTGTATATCGACGGCAAACAAGTATTTTTACTACCTGATTTTTATTTTGCGCGGTAGCAGGTACGTTGCATAATTCCATAATTATGAAAGTAAACTCTTTTTACCCCTCCCGTTTCCTACAAATCAAATCTGCTGGTTTTATTGGAAAATAGGGTTTTTCAATACTTTAGGCATTATTCCGGCAAACTTATAGCCACAGCGGCCAAAATCCGACAGTTTTAGATTAGACTGGCAAAGCCAGGATCACACATGCTGCGATGCACAATACTTAAGAATCTCATTGTGCCAGGTTAGTCTGTGGGTATAGTTGATTAGAATAAGCATTGCCGATCGTGCAGCTGTGCGCCAATCCGGGCTTCCCCAGAAAGTACTGGACGAGCTGCGTACAAGGGGTACGATCTACACGGAGGCTACAGGCAAGCTCTTCTACGAAGTGCATGTTCTTGGCGCAAGCGACATAGACATGCTGCGCAGGCACGGATACTCTCTTAGCCATGTGGACATAGGCAATGGCCTGCACGGCGTGTGCGCAGTGTTCGATGCGAGGCGCAGTGCGCGAATGATGGAACTGGCTGCAGGGGTTCTACGCAGCGTGCATAGTGCGCTGGGAAAGCCAAAGAGCGCGCATGAGCTGCGCAGTGCTGTGCGTAGGGAGTGAATTCAAGATGCGATCGCCGGGATTTGAACCCGGGTTTTTGCCTTGGAGGGGCAAAGTCCTACCAGGCTAGACTACGATCGCGCGGATTATATCTTGGCACGGACTGTTTTTATTACTTCGTAGCCCTATATAAAAATCCAACGTGATTCCCTGCATCAGGACTACAAGGTAGACGCATACTCCGTGGAGGGCGATGTGAACTACGAAGACCTAATGAAGAAGTTCGGCATAGCCCCCATAGATGCAAAGCTCAGCGAGAGGATCAGAAAAGATGCGGGCGATCTCCACTTCATGCTCAGGCGCGGCATATTCTTCGCCCATAGGGACCTAAACTGGCTCCTTGACGAGTACGAGAAGGGAAACAAGTTCTACGTATACACTGGAATAGCTCCTTCGGGCGGGATGACAATAGCCCATCTCCTCCCATTCATAATGGCTCAGTGGCTGCAGGAAAGGTTCGGGGCAGAGGTGCTCATAGAGATACCTGACGAGGAGAAGTTCCTGTCAGGCAAGGATCCGAGGCTGACACTGGATAGGACAAAGGAGCTCGCATATGCCGATGCGCTCAACATAGCTGCGCTGGGGTTCAGGCCAGAGAAGACAAAGATGTTTCTAACCACAGAATATGCGGGCGCGCTGTACAAGCAGGCAGTAAGGGTATCGAAGCACATACACTTCTCCATAATAAAAGACGCGTTTGGATGGGAGAATGACGCGAACATAGGCAAGATATTCTACACCAGCATGCAGGCTGTGCCGGCGTTCCTAAAATCAGTGCAGCAGGGCAAGAACGTTCCCTGCCTCATACCCCTTGGCGTGGATCAGGACGTACACTTCAGGGTTGCAAGAAACGCCATAGACAAGCTCGGATACTACAAGCCAGCGATAATGCACTCCTCATTCCTGCCCTCGCTCAAGGGGGGTGCCAAGATGTCCTCCAGCGATCCGGACAACACGATATATCTTGACGACAGCCCACAGGTCGTGACAAAGAAGGTCAACAGGGCGATAACCGGCCAGCAGTCAAGCGCGCAGCTTCAGAAGGAGCTCGGGGGCGATCCTAGCAAGTGCGCTGTCTGCCAGTACAACCGTTACATATTCGAGCCTGACGACAGCAAGCTAAATGACATACTCAACGGCGAGCGCAAGGGCACACTGCTTGCAGGGGAGCACAAGAAGGACCTTGCAATGAAGATAAACAGGTTCCTTGAGCAGCACGCCAGGAGGAAGGAAAAGATCGACCTCGAGTCATTCATGCTCAGGGACTGAGCGTCCATTAGCCATGGCGGCAAGTCTGATCAGTGCATCATTCGCATTTCTGACCCTGAGGACATTCTCAGAATCCTTCACGTCCCTGTTGTACGGCGCGTCTATGACAAAAAGCACCTTACCCTTCTCGGCGCTCTCCGACATGGCTCTTGCGAGTGCAGGGGAGTCGTCCACGAAGAAGTCGTAATCAAGGCTGGACTTGTGCTCGTGCGCATTGCTCAGCACAAGAGGCACATCCCCTATCCCATTGAGCTTCATCCACTCTTTCAGGGCATCCACCGTGTCCTCGAATCCCTTCGAGTTCTTCCGGCTTGTAACCAATTCTATGTCATAGAACTGCTGTGCACTCCTAAGCAGCGATACGTCCATAGTAATGGGTATGTCGCGCGTGTGCTCATTCCATGCCTTTACGTACGTATCGACGAACTGCTCTGAAGTCATGTTAACTGATTCCCAGTGCCAGTCGACGATATCATCAGTCTTGTAGCTGCCGGAAACCGACATATTGTGCAGCCTGAGCATCACGCTGCCTATGTCCGCCACGGTGAAATCGACGTCAAGCGCAACCCGCTTCCTAATGGCCACACGAATCAATAATACTGCCGCTGCCTCATATTTATATTTACTTGAAGTTAAACAATATCGGAGCTAAGATGCTAGTCCTCGGAGTGGAGAGCAGCGCGCACACTTTCGGAGTGGGGGTAGTTGACAGAGGGAAGGTGCTTGCCAACGAGAAGTCCATGTACGGGATAAGTACTACAGGAATGGTTCCGCGCAATGTTGCGCAGCATCATATCCAGAGCGCGAACGCGGTTGTAAGCGCGGCGCTGGGCAAGGCAGGCATAGATATCAGGGATGTGGAGGGAGTCGGATATACGAAGGGCCCGGGGATAGGCACGTGCCTGCAGGTAGGGCAGATCGTGGCCAAGACCATCGCTTCTAAGCTGCACGTCCCCATAGCGCCTGTCAACCACGCAATAGGCCATATAGAGATAGCGCGATCGATGTCAGGGCTAAGGGATCCCCTCGTGCTTTACGTTAGCGGCGGAAACTCCCAGATACTAAAGGTGCTGGACCACACTAACGCAGACAGGCTGCACTATTCGGTGCTCGGGGAGACGTTTGATATAGGGGTAGGAAACATGTTCGACTCATTCGCAAGGCACCTCGGGCTCGATCCGGCATGGGGATCAAGCGTTGAGAAAGTCGCTGCCAACGGCCGCTATATCCAGATGCCATACACTGTTAAGGGCATGGACTTCTCCTTCACCGGGCTGCTGACCCATTCCATCAAGGCGATAGGCAGCCACCCGAGGGAGGATGTGTGCTTCTCCATAAGGGAGACGGCGTTCTCCATGCTCTGCGAGGCAACAGAGCGCGCCATGCTGATGACCAGCAGCAAGGAGCTGTGCGTCTGCGGGGGCGTGGCGCAGAGCGCAAGGCTAAGATGGATGCTCCAGTCTGTGGCCTCAGAGCACGGGGCCAGGTTCGGTTACGCTGCAAACGAGTTCAATGCGGACAACGGAGCGATGATAGCGTTCGTGGCCGAGCGCATGCTCAATGCCGCAGTGCGCACGGCCCTCAAGGACTGCACCATAGAGCAGAGGTACAGGGCGGAGCGCGCAGAGGTGTTCCAGTGAGCGCGAAGGAGATCGCAAGGGGCGCAGAGGCGATAGTGTACGAGACGAGGATAGCCGGAATAAAGGTTATTCTCAAGCTCAGAAACCCTAAGGCCTACCGTGTAGCAGAGCTGGACATGCAGCTTCGCAGCTCCAGGACGAAAAAGGAGGCGAAGATAATGTCGCGCGCACTGGCGCACGGCATACGCGCGCCAATGCTTGTGGGCGTGGGCCGGGCATCCATATGCATGGAGAAAGTGGATGGGAAGCTCATGAAGGATGTGCGTATAAGCGCGCGCACTGCGGCTAGCGCCGGCGCATTGCTCGGCGCGCTGCACAATGCAGGCATAAGCCACGGCGACTTCACCCCAGCCAACATTATAATAGAGGGTTCTGGCAGGCTGTGCATCATAGACTTCGGCCTGTCCGAGATAACCAGCGGGCCTGAGGAAAAGGCTCTGGACATACTTCTCATGAAAAGGCAGCTCGCAAAGAGACTGTACGGCGGCTTTACTAGGGCCTACGCCAGGACAGCATCCGGGAGCGCTGAGACACTGCGAAGGCTGGAAGGGATAGAGGAGCGCGGCAGATACCAGTCCAGGGCTCTAGAATAGAGAGCGCAGCTCATGCTATCTATTTCTATTAGTTCGTTGCTAGCTCTCTCCAATGCCCGTGCCAGCCAAAGCGCAATCCGCAATTTGGGGTATTGGATACACTGGCGCGCATACTGTTCAGGAGGCGCGATGCCTTCTGCAAGCCTAGGCCTGCTGCGATGAATGGTAAGTCTGCACAGGCACGCGCGCATCAGGTTCCGTACTCCCACTGGCTCATGTACTTCTTCTGCTTTGCGCTCAGCGAGTCTATGTCTATGCCAAGGGCCCTTAGCTTTATCCTGGCTATGCGCTCGTCTATCTCATCGGGCACCTTGAGCACCTTGCGCTGCAGCTTTCCCTTGTTCTCTACGATATACTGCGCGCCCAGGGCCTGGTTGCAGAAGCTAAGGTCCATGACCTCGCTGGGATGCCCTTCTGCGGCACCGAGGTTCACAAGCCTTCCCTCGGCCAGGAGAAATACCTTCCTGCCGTTCTTGAGCGTATACTCATCAAGATATGTGCGTATCTTCCTCTTCTTCACTGCCATCTCAGCCAGGGCCTTGACGTCCACCTCAACATCGAAGTGCCCAGTGTTGCACACTATGGCGCCGTCCTTCATCATCTCCATGTGCCTTGCCGTTATCACATCGATGTCTCCTGTCGCAGTGATGAATATGTCTCCGATCTTTGCTGCGCCGTCCATAGTCATGACATCGAATCCGTCCATGCTGGCCTCAAGAGCCTTGAATGGGTCTACCTCGGT
>DAHVAU010000066.1 GCA_027314465.1 Microcaldota archaeon | reverse complement strand
AAGAAAGACGCTTATCATAACGCTGAGGAACCTGTCAATGAACCTCAGCGTGCTGCAGCCCACGCACATAAGGACCGAGAGGGGCTACGACCTTGGATACAACATAAATCCCAAGCTCAAGGACGTGGTAAAGTCAGTGGAGAAGTTCGAGAAGACCGTCGAGAGCATAACCTCAACGAAGTAGTTGCAGCGGCCTGGTAGTCAGATGCCGATCTCTACGCCAGTAGGCAGGAGCTTTGAGACAACGTATTTTCCGTCAGCGTCGTCGTTCTCGTAGCTGCTCACTATAAATGCCATATGCCCGCCGGCGGAGATCCCGATCTCCCCTATTGCTCTCCTGGAGTCCTCAAGTATCCTGCCGGCCATGAACTCGCCAAGCTGTATGGCCTCGTTTAGGGGCTCCCCATCCCTCAATATGTTCACCACTGTGACCCTGTCAAGGGTCTGCGGGTAATCGACAAGCGATACCGACCCCTGCAGGCTGACGTTTATGAGTATGAGCATCTCGAAGGTGCCGCCTGCGGCATACCTGAATGACGCCTCGATCCCTGACATGCTTGCCGTCTTCCCAATGTGCACCGATGCGCCTGAGACGTCCATTGAGTATACATCAACAGACACAGAGGCCTTCTTCTCGTCTATGGGCATGCGACCAGGATAATCGCACTGCTAAAGCTTTTATGTGTTGGTGTGGAAAAGTGATTCTGAGTGATGGGTAATGTTCGATATAGGGCTCCTGCTTGTGCAGGCTAACGCGGCCAGTACGTACGTGACCGCCGGATCGGTATACACCGAGAATACAATAACCGTGCTTATAGAGATACTTACCGTGCTTGCGATATCGATGCAGATAGCAAGGGGGTACTTTCTGAGGATACTCAGGAAGTTCACGCTCAGGCTTGCTGCAGATATCTGGTGGCTTCTGTTCGTGCTGCTAAGGGACGCAAGCATATTCGCAGTTGTGTTCCTTGGATTCTCGCTCTTCTGGCCCGGCACATACCAGGACTATCCTGTCGCAGTGCCCTGGCAGCTGCTTGCTGTTGACTTCTTCGCGTTCGCGCTGGTGCTGCTGCTAGTAAAGGACACTGACGAGGAGCCGAAGTACAACCAGCTGCTCACCGTATTCGTGCTTGTGGGCACGTTCCTCTACCTCATAGGCACAGTGTTTGTGACAGAGAGCGCTCTTGCCCTTTCAACGCTGCCGCCGACAGTCTCGGCAAGCCCAAGCAACGTGTGGGGCTTCTTCAACATGTACTTCAATTCGCAGAACAACCCCGCCGTAGCGATATATTCGTTCTACATTACTTTCGCACTGCTGCTTATAGCAGGAGGGATAGCCATATCCTCATCTATGATGGGCGGGGGCAACCTGCCGATCAGGGGTTTTAGGGTGGCGCCCAAGCCTGTTGTAAAGCAGCCTGCCGCTGCGCCTGCTGCCCAGGCCAAGTGATCCGATGCCCTATAAGTTCACCTTTGATGAGAAGGTGTGCATACAGTGCGGCATGTGCGGCGATGTCTGCCCGGTGAACACCCTTGACTTCACCAGGCCCAGGCACAAGAACATCGAGGATACCAGATACAGCACCGATGCAAAGGTTGAGGACATGACCGAGTATCCGATACAGGTCAACAAATGCATAGGCTGCCTCATCTGCCAGGAGGAGTGCCCGGTCTCATGCATAACAATACTGGAGGCTCAGAAAGAGCCCAAGTACGCTGCGCTGCAGGGCCCTATGCTCACCGAGGAGCCGACCAAGGACACGTTCAGCCTCTCTAAGCACACAAAACTCAGGCCCACCAGGCTGAAGACAAAGGATCCGTGGGGCCATGAATACGTATACATACCCAAGAGGAGGAGGTCGCAGTCAGAGACCTTGGACGAGCCTGACATGAAATGATGAATAGGTCACTTGCTTCTTGTGTAAAGCTCGCTTATGGCTGATCTGAGGACCTGGCCGTATTCATTCTCAGGCAGGGACTCCGAGTGCTTCTCTGCTGCTGCCTTAGCATCTTCCCCGTACTTGTTAGCCAGCGATCTTGCGTAGTCTACACTTGCGCTGCGCGCGGCGAGATCTGCCAGGAATCCTATCTCTTCCTCTGTCTTCTGCTCCCGTCTCTTAGAGTATATGGCATCAATCTTGCGCTTCTCGTCAGCAGTAGCAGCATTGTATGCATGCAGCATTATCAGTGTGAGCTTGCCTTCGTATAAGTCCCCGTACCTCTTCTTGCCGAACGTCTTCTCATCAGCAGTCATGTCAAGTATGTCGTCCACTATCTGAAACGCAATGCCTGCAGGTTCGCCTATGGATCTCATTACGCCAAGGGTGCCCTCATCCTGCCCTGCCACTATGGCGCCCAGCTGCATCGGCCCGTACACTGAGTAGTAGCAGGTCTTGCTCCCGACTATCTTAAGATAAAGGTCCATAGTGGCCTTTGACAGGCTCCTTATGTTGTATATGAAGTTCATCTCTGTATACTGCCCTTCCACTGTGCGCTCCAGCATGTCGTAGAACTTGTCGAACAGCCTGGTTCCTACATCCTTTTGCGCAGCGGCCATGTAGTCCTTTATCACGCGCCACATGACAAGATGCGCAGCATCCCCTGCGTTTATGGCTATCTCTGCGCCGTACAGCTTGTGTATTGCCGGCTTGCCCCGCCTCATCTCGGAGTTGTCCTCCACATCGTCATGCATCAGTATCCAGTCCTCTGAGAGCTGCATCGCAGCCGCAGGAAGCCTGAGCATGTCTGCGGTTGCGCTGAACATCTCCCCGGTGAGCATGAGAAGCCCTGGCCTTCTGTAGTTTCCCTGCCTCTGGCTGTATTCGCGCACAGCCCTGTAATGGCCCTCGGGCTCCTTTATGGGCATGTAGCCCATTATAGTGTCGAATATGGCAGCCTTGTTCTGGCCCACGTATTCCTTGAAATCCATCATGATCACTTCGCATTCCTCCTCCCGTGGAGGCAGTATGACATTACCGGGCACCCATTACATAAAGGTTTGGTCTTACAGTGGCGTTTGCCGAGCTCCACAAGCTGCGCATGGAAGTCGTTGTAAAGCTCGGCTGACTCGTCCAGCCTTGAGGACATGTATTGCTGCAGCTCGCCGTAGCCCATTGCGCCATCTATACCGTACACCCTGCTCATTATGCGCCTGGTATATGCATCTATGACGAATACCGGCCTGCCTGCGGCATACAGTATGATGGAGTCTGCAGTCTGCGGCCCTATGCCCCTTATGGAAAGCAGCTCCTTTCTAAGCGCGGTGGCATCAACGCACAGCATCATCTTCAGCGACCCGTGCACTGAGATTACATGAGATGCAAATCCCTTGAGCACGGCGGCCTTGCGCCTGTAGAATCCCGACGGCCTTATGCACCTCTCCAGGTCTGCTGTACGCATCCTATTGATCCCGTCTATACTTAGGCGGCCCTGTGTGCCAAGGTTATTTAGGGCCCGCTCTACGTTGCGCCATGATGCCTGCTGGGTGAGCACCGCGCCTATGACTATCTCGTCAGGAGTGTCTGCAGGCCACCAGCCCATGTGGCCGTGCTGCTTTCTAAGCACCAGGTAGAGGCCTGCAACACAAAGAGTGCTGCCGCGCTGCATCACTCACCACCGATCTCAACGCACAGCCCCTTGGCTTCCTTTAGCCCCTGTGCGCGCAGTTTCCTGATATACGCTGGGTTTGCTTCTGATACCCTCATCATCCTGCCTTCTTGCACATACTCCGGATCTATGTGCCTGAACTTCTTGGCTATACTGATCCCGCTTCTTGATATCCTGTAATTGAGACTGCCGAATGCCGCCTCTGCAAGACCCTGCAGCTCAGCGCCGGAGCCTCGCAGCTTCTTTATGAACTCAGTCTCTGTGCAATGGAAATCGGCGCTGGTTATCGCTCCCTTCTCAATGGCCTTTTTGATCATCTGCGCTATGAGGTAGTACCTGACGACATTGTCAGGGCTTGCCCATATCCTCCTCTGGCACGATGCATAGGCCCTGGCAAAGCCCAGCGCCATGTCGTATGAATCGAATGCGATATGCCCGTTATATACGGTAAGATGCTGCAGGAAAGGCTTTGTGCGCCTGTGCATTGAGTAGTGCATGTCCCTGAGTGTGTAGTCTATCCTGTCTGCGCACAGCTGCGGGGCCGCTCGCTCCAGTAGCCCGAAGTGGTCCGCCTCCTCCATCTCGCTTATCTTGCTGCTGTCGTATCCGTGGCTTGCTAGTATGCCAGGCAGCTCTGAGGCATTTATGTACTGCCTGAGTATGCGGTCCTGATAGTCTTCTTTGGTGGGATCCCCTATGGCCCAGTCTATTACATGCGAGAACGCAGTATGGGATACATCATGCAGAAGGCCCGCTATCTGCTCCTCAAGGCCTGCCCCGAGCCTCCTTAGCAGCAGCATGCATCCCACGCTGTGCTCGTACCTGCTGTAGTGCACCGGCATAGCGCTGTTGACGAATGCAGGATATCCCCTCTGGGACACATCGCGCAGCCGCGTGACTGTGGGCGCATTGATAAGATCGATTAGCACAGGCTCGTCGATTTCTGCACTCGCGTAGATTGCGTCCTGCACAATCACCGTAAGACCAGCATTTGTTACTTGAGGCTGACTTCCTTCGCCTCTATCTTCCTGAGCATCTCGCGTGCGTCAATCCCTTCGACGGTTATGTTCATGCTCTTGCACGTGCCTATGACCTGCTTGGCCTTTGCCTCGAGGGTGTTGCCGTACATCGAGGCCTGCTTGGCCTGGGCTATCTTCTTTACCTGCTCAATGGTTATGTTGCCTGCTATCTCATCCTTTGTCTTGGCTCCCTTCTGCAGCCCGAGCTCCTTGAGCACAAGAGCGCTGGTTGTAGGAGAACCGACCTCGACCTTGAACTCCCTTGTCTCTTTTATGACAGTGACCTTCACCGGCACCTTTATGCCCTCAAAGGCCTTTGTCTTTGCGTTTATCTCCTCGACTATCTTGGCAGTATTCACTCCAAGAGGCCCAAGCGCAGGGCCGAACGGAGGGCCCGATGTTGCCTTCCCGCCTTCTATGAGACCGTTAACCACTACCTCTGTCATGCTATCACTACAATCATAACTGGCTTGCCTTCTGTATTACCCTGGCCATGTTGGCCTTTGTCGTTACTGGTATAGGCACAGCCACTTCCATGAGCTCCACTGTTATCTCTTCCTTGCCAGAGTCTATCTTTATGACCTTGGCCTTGTAGCCCTTGAACGGGCCTGTGAAGAACTCTATAACGTCATTTACCGCTATCTCCTGCGTTGTCTGCTTTGCAGCTAGCATCTTCTCCATCTCGGCGTTGTCCAGCGGCTTTGGCAGCATGCCCTTGACGTGCGGCTCGTTTAGTATGAGATCCCTGCACGCTATCTCGCTCGCAGCCTCTATTATCAGATATCCGCGCATGCCGTAAGGCATTATTACCGAGTATATGTCGGAGTTGCTCTTGGCTATCTTGTTCTGCAGTATGTCTGCGGTTATCTTCTCCTGGCTTGCCGTTACCCTTACTATGAAATACATATCAGTCACGCGCCCCTGCGCCGCAGCTCTTCTCCTAGGCGTACCTAGAGGCAATTAGTTATGAGTATATCTTGTGCTTATTATTTTATATTACTTTGCCTCTGTGCCGCGCTGCGTGCTGGCTGTGCTGCTTATTAATAGCTTGGGCATGAATAAGCATCTCATGGGCATGGCCAGAGCCGTCAGGGTACGCAAAGCGGACGCCGAACGGGTGCGCCTAAGCCTGTCAAAAGCGGGCCTTGTAGACAACTCGCTCAGGGTGCAGAGCGCGCGCAGCTTCGTATACATTCCAATAAAGTATGCCTCTGATGGGGAGCTTGGGCGCATAGCGCGCATGGGGCTTGAGATCGTTAAGCGCAGCGGCATGAGGAAGGCCAAAAGGGCAGCGTATGCAGGCGCCATCAAGGCGCCGGAGGGAGGGGGGCTCCCTGATGCAGCGCGCGGATACGATGCCATAGGCAGCATAGTAGTAATAGATGCGCGTACGCATGCATCTGCGCTGCGCATGGCACGCATGCTCATGCGCTCGAACAAGAACATAAAGACCGTGCTGGCCAAAGCAGGCCCGGTAAGCGGCAGGTACAGGACGCGCAGCTACACATATGTGGCTGGCAGGAGAACCTTTCAGGCCCAGTACAAGGAGAACGGCTGCACGTTCAGGCTGGATGTGCGCAAGGCCTTCTTCTCGCCAAGGCTGGCGTTTGAGCGCGGCAGGATAAGCGCTGTGTCAAAGGACGGGGAGAACGTCATGGTCATGTTCGCAGGCGTCGGCCCGTATGCTATAGAGATTGCAAGGGCGCACAAGAACTCAAAAATAGTTGCAATAGAGCTCAACAGGTCCGCATACAGCTACATGCTTGAGAACATACGCATAAACAAGGTCCAGAACGTTGAGCCAAGGCTTGGAGACGTGGGCAAGATTGCTGCGGACTACAGCGGCTTTGCAGACCGCATAGTAATGCCGCTGCCAAAGGACTCCTACAGATTCATGCAAGCAGCGCTCAGGGCCGCGAAGAGAAGATGCATCGTGCACTACTACGCGTTCGGAAGCAAGGACCACGCCGTGGACGAGCATGTCGTCAGGATATCAGGGCTGCTTAAGCGCATGGGAGTATCCATGCGCGTGGTCTCATCGCGCACAGTAAGGCCGTACTCGGCTTCTGAGATAGAGGTCGTGATAGATTTCGAGATGAAAAAGAAGGGCCTGGGGCGCGGGAAAAACAGTAAGGATGGGTAGAAATGGGATGGCAGGATGGCTGCATAAGCCGGCCCGCCACGCACCAAAGACCAGTACTGCACCTTCACTTGTATATCGAATGGTATACGTTGTTAGTGTCGTCAGTTATGACTATGCACTCGCCTTCGCACTCAACAAGGCAGGCCTGGCACAGTATGCATGAGGCGCCGTTGACTGCTACTGATATGCCTCCGCTACCGCCCTCGTGCTTCTCTGCGAAGTGCTTGTGCCCGTCCTGGACGTTGGCCCACTTTGCAGTCACCTCAGGAGTGTGGGATCCCTTCCACTTCCACTCGTCAGGGGCAGTGTCGTTGTTGACATCGGGAGCCTCCCTGTCCTTCATCTCGAAGACTGCCACAGGGCAGACGTCAAAACAGTGTGAGCATCCAGTGCACTTTGGTTTTTCTACGTATACTTGCATTCAAAACACCAAGATGGAATATCTGATATACATTATATAAACATTGCTGCGTCAGCGTGGAACGACGTTATTCCCTCTTTGCCCAAAGTACAGGCCCCTGGCCCTTTCTCGGGGCGCATGGGCCGTGCTAGGCAGAGCTAGGAACATGCGTGGTTCCTTCTTGCGCGCATCCAAAAGACCTGCTGTTGGCTAGGCTGCAATGCAGCTTTAGCCGAACAGGCTTGCAAGGCCTCCTGCTGCTTGCTCTTCGCTTACCTTCTCTTCCTCAGGCTCCTGCTTCTTTGCTGCAGGCGCGCCGGCTGGCTGTGCTGCGGCTGGGGCTGCGAGCTGGACGGACTGTGCATTCTTTATCACGTCCTTTATGTTCACGTCCTTGAGCGACGTTGCCACTGACTTTGCCAGGGCCTCGTCAGGCGCAAGTCCAGCTGCCTTGACCACTTCCACCAGGCTCTTGTCGCTTATCTCCTTTCCTGCTGCGTCCAAGAGAAGTGCTGCGTATATGTACTCCATTGTTTCACCATTCTTTATTCAGCGTTATTTCTGCCCTTCATCAGTCTTTGGCTCCCCGGGCTTGGGCTCCTGTGCCTTTGGCTCTGTCTTCACCATTGCATTAAGGCTTACCGCCTCGCGCACCGCCCTTGCAAGAAGTTTGTCTGATATGCCCGGCTCGTACACCTCAGCCTCAAGTCCTAGGCCCAGCGCGCCGAGGTATGCCTTTCTTATGAGCGCGCCGGCGTTGTACTGTGTCACAAAGCCTATCGATGTTGCCAGGGCATCTGCCTGCACGAAGCTCGATGCGATCTCTCCTGACACGAATGCGCTGTCTATTCCAAGAGCGTATTCGTTGAACATAAGTCCTGCGCTAAGAGCCACCTTTAGCTTTGTGCCTGCCTCAAAAGGCGTTATGTCAAGCATCTTGAGCGCCTTTGACACTGCAGTGGATATCTTCTCGCCCTTCTTCACAAGCACCTTGCCCTTGGATATTACTACCTTGCCCTTCTCTATCTTCACATCTATTCCTGCAGCCTTCATGTCGGTCACAGCCTGCCCCGGGGCTATGCTGGTCTCCCCTGCCACTATCGATATCTCTGACGGGGCTATCTGGTTTGGCTTTGCTATGAGCTTCATCCTGTTGGAGGATATCAGCTTGCTTAGCTCTGACGGATCCTTGTTCGAGAAGATTATCGCGAAGTCTCCCACTGCGTACTGCTTGAGCCTTGAGAGGCCTGGGTCAGAGTCCAGCAGCCTGCAGGCAAGAGTCTTTCTGAGCATCACGAACCTGACATCAGGCTTAAGGCCGTTCCTGGCCCTTTGCACCAGCGTGTCTGGCACCGACTCAAGAGGCAGTATGCCCACTGTAGAGTACGACTTGACCTCCTTTTGCAGGGTCTTTACGTACTCAACCTTCTGCGCTTTTGACATCATCATAAATATCACGCCACCTTGATCGGCTTGCTCATCGTTAGCTTGACGTAAGCCGACCTGACTCTGCTGTTACCCACCTTCTTTGATACGCTTGAGATGACCTCCTTGACGTTCTCGTATATCTTCGCTGCATCCATGTCCTCGTTGCCAACGATGCAGTGCAGGGTAGGCAGATTCTTGCCCCTGTTCCTGAGCGTTATCCTCTTGTTCAGTTCAGTTGACATGCTCGCAAGGTTTATGTTTCCCACCAGAGGCCTTGGCATCTTGTTCCTGGGTCCCAGGAACTGTCCCATGCTCCTTGCTATTGAAGGCATGAGCGCAGGCTGTGCCACAAGTTCGTAGCTTAGCAGCGAGCTGAGCCTTGCCGGGTCCTTTGAGATCGCGTCTATCTCTGCCCCGTCTATCACGTCTATGCCGTTCTTTTTTGCGTCCTCTGACAGGTTCCTGTCGCTGGAGAATACTGCAACCTTTGCGGTCTTGCCCTTGCCGTTAGGAAGTATCACTTCCATGTTTATCCTGTTGTCCTGCTTTGTGAAGTCTATGCCCTTGAAGTTTATGGCTAGCTCTACCGTCTGTTTGAACTTCCTCTTGCCCTTGTTCTCAGCAATGAACTTGCTGAATTCCTCTATATCCAGTGCCATGTTCATCCCTCCTGCACAATGCAGTGATTGCGGGAAAATAAGCAGCATCTAGTATGCAGTTATAATTTAATAACCTTGCGATTGGAGCGCTGCGCGCGCGCATAGAATAAGATTAAATAATCATATCTTGCAATGGCATGTTAAGTGGGATCTTGGTTGGGATTGGGATAGGCACTAGAAGACTAAAGACAACTTATTATTTTTCCGGATCCCGGGCATTGCTCGAAGCAAGGCGTGAGGCGCGAGAGGGCAGGTTCCTGGACGCAGCCCGCATCTACGAGCACGCAGCGGATAGCAGGCAGGCGCATCTGGTCGCCATAACTAAGCCGCTGGTAAGAAGGATGCAGGCCGAGGCCCTGGAAAAGCATGCTGAGAACATTATAAGCCGCGCTGACGCCCCGTCGGATGTGATAAAGGAGCGCGCCCTGTGGATGCTGCTTGAAGCCGCTACAGTGTACAGGGAGGTGCACAGCCACAGGCTCGTGGACAGGACCATGCATAGGGCGAGGGAGATAATGGGCGCTATGGATAGCATCAGCCCTGATCTGCGCAAGAAGATAAACGGGGAGGTGGCCGTCGGCATGGCGTGCTACTACACGCACAGAGGCGCTGCGCAGGCCCGTACTGATGCGCCCCGAAGCGAAGTAGACATCGCATTTGGCGCTGGGCTTTTCAGGTTCACACAGGAGCTAGACCTAAGAGCCGTCGCAGTGCGGGCCGATGGCGCACATAGACCAGCGCACCTGGTCCCCAGTATGCTCAGGCGAAGGAGCGGATCACAGCAGCTTTAGCCCTCCGGTGAGCATATCCAGCTCGTCCCTGTCCCACGGCCCTGCCGCAAGCGCAGTCATCGTTCCAGGGGGCAGCTGCGTAAGTCCGGCGTCGTTCACAAGAGCGCAGGGTATCTTCTTGAACTTGAATGCCTCGTAAAGCCTCTTCATGGCCTTGTCGTCATCCACCTTGAGCACTATCTTCTTCTGCCCCTCAGACAGCCACTGCTCAATTATATCCGAATGCGCCTTGAGCGCCTCCAGGTAGCTCATGACGGACGCATGGGCGCCCTGCGCCACGGTCTTGCCTGTGCTCATGCTTATGTCCTTGCGTATTATGATTACCTGCTTGACCTCCACCATCGCAGTCACCGCCTATATCATCTTCAGCCTGCCGCTGGCCTTGTCAAGCTCCTTCTTAGCCCTTGACAGGTGCATTGATATGTCCTCAAGCTCATCGATAGCGCCCTCGCCAAGATCTGTCCTCCTGCTTATCCTTGCGATCATCTTCTCAAGCTTCCTTACGTTATCCCTCATCAGTGAGAGGTCCTTTGACATCCTGAGCATTGCCTTGTAGTCCTTGAGCAATCTGCGCGGAGATATTGCGGTCTTCTTTGCCATTGGCGCACCGCAATAACTGTCGCTGGCAAGTTATAAATACGCAGCACCGGTGCCTTGGGCGCATCGCTGCTCAGGGCTGTGAGTAGCCGCCATACCATGCGCCTATGAAGCTGATATTGCCGTTTGTCTGGATCGGATCTGCATTACCTGAGTAGTCTTTGGTGTTGCCGTTGAGCGGCCACCATCCGGCTATGTACAGAGGCGTTATCGGCACTGCGCCGATGCCCTGGCCATAGAGCGACTGGACGCTGGATGCCGTGAGCGAGGTATTGTATAGCTGGAAGTCAGCAAGCATGCCCTGATACTGCGCGCCTGAGCCGCAGCTAGTCGTGTCGGCATTCCCGAGCGAGTAATACATCTGGTACGATCCGCCTGGCACAGAGCGCGCTCCTGTTCCGCTTCCGCCCAGCCTGCCATCTACGTACCCTGAATAGGTATTCCCATCATACGTCATTATTATGTTGCTCCATTGCCCAGTAGCTACGGCGCCTATGTACACGCAGGGAAGGTTCCAGACCCTGATGTACGCGTTGCCGTTTACAAGCTCTATCCAGCTGTCGTGCCACCCCCACCCTCCGCTGTACTGCATCGCGAGCTCGTCTACCACAACACCGTTCGGCGACGAGGGATCCAGCCATATCGACATTGTAAACTGCTGGGTGTTGTTGTTCATGAACTGGAAACCTGACTGCTCCGACGCGTAGCTGGTGCCGGACATATCCAGGGCGAACCTTGGCAGCTCGTTGTTGCATTGCCCTTCGAGATTAATTCCCGCAGCGCTCTTTACCGTCTGGCAGGCCCCGGGAGTTGCCTTGGGGGCGTAGGTGATTGGATTGAATGCATTGAGTTCGTATAAGACAACCATGACCACTGCTATGATTAGTATGGCCCAAGCATAGGTCATAAGGTACTCCATCGCGCTTTGCGCTCTGAGACCCTGGCCATGCCCTGCCATGTACAGAACATACATTCCAAAGAATTAAAAGCTAGGCTTGCCCTCTGGCCCAGGCGGCCAATAAGCAGGCAAGTCGCAATAGATAAATGCTTGTTGAGCGTTATATTTGGATGATGAAGCCATGGCAGCTGCCAGCGAGATCCAGAACGGAGCCTCTTTCATAAACCAGCTAATATCCGAGTACTACAGGAATGCCAGGGACATTGCCCCTGACAGGATAGCTGAGCGCGAGTTCGGGGTCGGCAACTACCAGATAAAGATAGCCCAGAGGCACATGTCCTTTAAATCGGACAGGGAGCTGCGGGGCTATCTTGCGCTTAATTCGGTACCATACGTATCGGCATCAGCGGCATACTACAGGTTCCCCGAGGCCAGGCCGATGGACAGGAAGGGATGGCTGGGCTCAGAGCTTGCGTTCGACCTGGATGTTACTGATATGGACCTGCCATGCCACGCGGTGCACGGCAAGTCCTGGGTATGCGCCGTGTGCCTGGATGAAGTGCGCAAGGAGACGATAAGGCTCGTGTACGACTTCCTTATACCCGATTTCGGATTCCCGGAGGAGGAGATAAAGGTGAACTTCAGCGGCAATAGGGGATACCACGTGCACGTTGCCAGCGCCGACGTGCTTAAGCTCGACTCCTCTGCGCGAAGGGAGATAACGGCGTACATAAGCGGCAGCGGGATAAGCTTCGAGGAGATCTTCCCCACTGCAGGCGCAAGGGGCGAGAAGCTCATGGGGCCCAAGTCCTCTGACAGGGGGTGGAAGGGCAAGATCGCAAAGAACTTCATGTCCAACCTGAACGCAGGCGTCCAGACGCTTATGTCAATGGGCATGGAGAAGTCTGTTGCAACAACCCTGTACAGGAAGAAGAGCCTTGTAGAGATGGGGATAAACAACGGCAACTGGGACATGGTGTACATAAAGAACAAGGCTGATTTCTGGAGGGGGGTTATAGAGCGCCAGGCAATAAGCCAGGGGGACAGGATAGACAGCAACGTCACAAACGACCCCTCGCACCTAATACGCCTCCCGGACTCGATACACGGAGGCACGGGGCTGATAGCAAAGAGGCTCAGGGCCCCGAGGGAGCTGCATAGGTTCGATCCCATGAAGGATGCCATAGCCTTCAGGAAGGGCACAGCAAGAATCAAGGCGGATACCGGATACGAAGTGGTGATGAACGGCAGGAAGTTCGGGCCGTACGGGGGCGAGATCGAGGTGCCAGCGTACGCTGCGGCGTACCTCTATCTAAAGGGCCTTGCGCAAATAACAAAAGTTAATTAAGCTTGGTATTGATATATAGTCTGATTTCTAACGGTGAATTTATGGGCGCTTACAGGCATATGGCTGCCACTTTAAGGAACGAGTACAAGGAGCGAAACGACGCATTCAAGTCAAGGCTCATGAAGTGGAGGGACGAGCCATCGATAACCAGAATCGCAAAGCCTACGAACATAGCCAGGGCCAGGGAGCTTGGATACAAGGCCAAGCAGGGCGTCGTGGTTGCCAGGGTAAGGATTCCGAAGGGGCTGCGCAAGAGGGAGAAGAACAGGGGAGGCCGCAAGCCCTCAAAGAGCGGAAGGTTCTTCGCCAGGGCGAAGTCATTCCAGGCAATTGCAGAGGAGAGGGCGGCAAGGAAGTTCATAAACTGCGAGGTGCTCAATTCCTATTACGTTGGAGAGGACGGCATTTACAAGTTCTTCGAGACAATACTTGTGGACTCGGACCATCCTGCAGTCAGGTCGTACAGGCCGTACGCGGACGTGCTGAACCGTAAGGGCAGGGTGTTTCGCGGGCTGACGCATGCAGGAAGGGGGCACAGGGAGTCCATACAGAAGTACTAAGCAAGGTGCTAGCTTGAAAGCCTCGGCCTACATAAAACTCGATAATCCTGCGCAGTACCTGCGCATCCTAAAAGGGGACACATTCAAGAGGAGCACAGTCAGCCTCAGGGCAGTTGGCGGCGGCATACGCATAACAGCCAAGTCAAAGGACCCAAAGTCCATAGCCTCTGCGATCGGCGGGGTGAAGAAGCAGGTTGCCATAATAAAGAACACCCTGGAACTCCTGCAGTAGTGCATGTCGCCGTAACAGCGGCGCGCTGGCACGCATAGTCTTTTATTTTGTTCTGAAGATAAGTAACTTTATGATCATAAACAAGCCCTACGTGCTGACGGACATAAAGAAGACGACTCCTGACGTCACGACATTCACATTCAAGGCCCAGGACAACACGTCCGTAGACTTTGTGCCGGGCATGTTCGCCATGCTTACCTACCAGGACAAGGCAACCGGGCAGAAGATCAGCAGGGCCTTCTCCATGGCAAACTCCTCGCCTGCAGACAGCCTGCAGTTCTTCATATCGATGATAGGAGGGCAGCTCACCTCAAAACTCGCGCAGGCAAAGATCGGAGACATATACTACATATCCGCTCCGTACGGGCAGTTCAGGTTCGATATCAATGCAGGCAACAAGCTGCTCTTTCTTGCAGGAGGCACTGGGCTTGCGCCATTCTACTCGATGCTAAAGTTCATCATAGACAAGGGCGCAGCGCCTGACGTGATGCTCCTATACAGCGTGAAGTACCCAAATGACATAATAGAGAGGGATGGGCTTGAGAGGATGATCTCCCAGCTTGGCGGCAGGATGGTTGTGACGGTCACAAGGGCAGTGCCAGAGGACAACTATCAGGGGCAGACAGGCCACGTCGATGCTGCAATGATAGCTAGGTATGTCCCTGATGTAAAGGAAAGGGTAAGCTATATCTGCGGCCCGCCTGCGTTCGTAAAAGCCCTCAAGGATGCCCTGGTAGGAATTGGCGTGCCGGAAAAGGAGATACGCGCTGAGATGTGGGGCTAGGCGCAACCAAGGTAAACACAAAACCTGGGCAACTTTTTTTAAACCTCAGTTATACATTAGTAGCAGTGGTTGAATGAATACTGCAAGACTATTGATGGAAAGGCTGGACTCTGTGCTGAAGTTCCCTGTGGCGTACGCGCACTGCGACATACCGTGCGGGATATACGACCCCCATGCTGCGCAGCTTGCCGCACATACGGTTGTCAGGATGGACATGCTCATAGCCGACGTGATGAAGGGCGGTGGCACGAGCGCGGAGGACAGGAACAAGCTGATAAGGTACGTCAAGGTCAAGGAGGAGCACGCCGAGATAGCAAAGCATGAGGTTACCGTTATCTGGGGCGACTACATGAAGCCAGAGCACGCAAAGGCAATACCCGGGCTCGAGGAGCTCGTGTGGAACACCCTAAAGTCAGCAGGCAAGGCCAAGCAGAGCACGGACATAAAGGATGCGGAGGCCCTGCTTGAGAATGTGCAGAAGTTCGCGGAGGCATTCTGGAAGACGAAGAGCGTGCAGACGCTCAGGGCCAAGTCCTTCTACCCCACGGAGAGGACCTTTGTCTACCCTAAGGTATGATGAGGATGCGTTTCCCCGTAGCGATATACCGGGTAGC
>DAHVAU010000060.1 GCA_027314465.1 Microcaldota archaeon | reverse complement strand
CATTGATAGGTTCCTCAGCGTTATGATAAGCGTCTTCCTTGTGAATCTCTTGCCAAGCACCGTATAGAGCTCCCTTGTGGTCCTTGGGGACTTTACCATGAGGAGCTTAAGCACAGCATAGTTAGGCTTGCTAAGGATCTTCCTCATCATCCATATCTCGTCATTATCTTTCTCTGCCTTAGGCATCCAAAACACTCACATATTCCTTGCATAATAACTTTTATAAATATATACCAGACCCTTGCGTTAAGATCTGGACTCTCCATAAACAATGTGGACCACTGGTACAGGAAAGAAAGGTATTTTAATTTATTTATACTTAAATACATAAGCTTATACCTTAGTAAATGTGGTATCATGGCAGAAGATCGTACCCATGTCACAAGCCCGCCGCCGGCGCGCAGCACTGCGGCCCGCATCAGCTCCGCGGCATATGGCGCAATGCTGCGCATCAGGGCTGCAGCTGCGCTTCCAGTCGCCGTAAGCCATGGCGCAAGACGCGCAATGGAACCGTATGCCGTATCTGGCAGTGGGCCCGGCCCATCAGAAGCCCTTGCAATGGCTCTATGTCCTGGAGATCAGCAGTGCGATGCCCTTGCATATCTGTGGATGGCAATGGAATGCAGGCAGAACATAATACTCTCCGGCGCAGCGCCCGCTGCGTCTGCAATGCTTCGCGCTCTCAGCGCGTTTGCGCCTACATGCGAGAGGACTGTGACAGTCTCTAGCGACCTGTCATGGGGTGCGGTATGCGGGCCTAAAGGCATTTTTGCCCTTTACGGCAACGGCCCCGCTCTGCCATCAGCCAAGCGGCAGATATCACGCGCCGTATCGCTATATCCCGACAGGATAATTGTGTACGGCATGCATGGCGAATGGGCCAGGGAGCTATTTTGCGGCGCAAACCGCGGGATATCGTTCGTTGCATCAATGCCGGCGGATCTTGACGGGAGGGATGTGCCAGAGGCACTGCTGTGCGGTCCTATGCGCATAAATAAGGACAGCATAAGTGTCCTAGACGCCTTTGTGCGCGTTCGCGATGACCTGTCGATATCCTCCATATCGCAGTATATGTGGCTGAGCAGGGCAGAGATCTGCGAAGGCACCCAGATCGCGGGGGCGGATATGGTATCTGTGCGAAATGTCGTGGGCCAAGACGCTTGCGGCCCTCTTGATCAGTGCACAAAGGCTGCCGCATCATATGCCGGCATACACGGCATCTCCGCCGCACATGCCGCGGCAGAGATCAAGAGGCGTTCCGACATCCTGCGCACGATGATGGGATCCGTAGTGCCTGATGCCGCAGTACGGGGGTATCAGGGATGGTGACGTGATGGCCGGCCTATTTATTTCCGGATTGCTGGAGATGTGCGCAGCTGCGCTGTTTGTTGTTATAGCCTCGAGGAAACGGCTCGCAGGCGCCTCCAAGACAATCGTAATGCGAAAAATAGAGTTGAATTGGCAGGTGCAGCCAGCAGGGCCAGTAAGCGCATCCGATCCCGCCTCATGTTTACGCGATGCGCTCATAGTGAACGGGATAAGATGCACAGCGCGAGGCAGTGTAAGGAGTATGGCATCCAGAAAGGGGGTGATATACAACGGCAATGTCGCTGATGCCTGCGAGCTGTTACAAAATTCGACCCACCCAATAGTGCTTGACAGCGAACTGGGGATACTATACAGGAAGCTATATGCCAGCGATCCACGTTCGGGAATTGTTGCAGCGCATGTGATGTACGGCAGGATAAAGACCGAGGGATTGCATGTTTGATTCCAGATATGCATTAAGCGCTATTGCTGCAGCCTCGTGCATTGCGCTGAGCCTAGGCCTGGACTATCTAATCGTGCAGTCCCTGCGTACAACGGGCATGGCGCACAAATCCGATGGCCTGTCCAGGGGCATTGCTATCGCATTCTCCTTGTTAGTGCTGTGCAAGGTGGCATTATGGACGATGTACTAAGCACCCTGGTTCATAACAGCGGCATCGGGCTGGACATAATGCTCCTTATGCTCTCAAATCTATCCGCCACATCTGCAGTGGCCATGCGCTATGCAGGGATGGGCACGGTATCACTGCTGATGATCCTGCTCTCAGCTGCGCTGCTGGCTGCTTCGTATCTTCCAGACAAAGCAGCGAGAAGCAACCGCATCTCTGCCCTCACATACCTCAACGTGGCCATCGTGTGCCTATACCTGTTCTAGGCGATGAGATGGAGCTGCAGGGCTACGATATTAGGGCAATAGAAGCAGGGCTGGACAGAAGGCTTATTCTTGACTGCATGCTCGGAAATGAGTTTCTGCTGCACCACAATCTCTACTCGTCTTCGACCAGCCTGATAGTGCGAAGCGACCCTATCGCGCATCCAAGCACATACGGGATCGGCATCTCTTTGGAGAAGCAGACTATCCCTGACGTGTCTGGCGAATATGCGTGCGCAGCCATAGCCATATTCAGGCAAGAGAAGGACCGCGCAGATGTACCTACCTACTATCCTGATAACGTGTATCGCATCTTTCGCGGACTGCGTATGGGGTTCTTCTCATTGTTCTCTGTTCCATCGGCATCCGAGATAACCTCGATTACGAATGACATAGAAGAGAGGATGAGCAGAATCGAGGTAAGGGCTTCTTACAGCGATGCATACTCAAGGGAGCATTCAAGCTCCAGGTCCACCGAGTCCTACTACCAGTCATTCGAGAAGGAAACGCTGTCCAAGGCGCTTGATAACATGGTCGATGTCCAGTCGGCAGGGAATCTTGCGTACAAGGTCACGTACATAGTGGAGCAGGCAGCATGCAATGAAGGGCTCATGGACTTTCTCAGGTCAAGTTCGATACTGCTTGGCACAAAGAAGATCAACGCCAATAGCATCGATGGCCTGATGGCCGGGGCAAGGAACATGGGATCGATGCCGTTATCCTACTCAAATGCATCGCTGGCATTTGCAGTCTCTGACAGGATAAGAAGGGCTCCGCGCCCCAGGATGACGAATGGTAACCAGGGCGGGGACATGGCCATAGGGTCGGAATTGGACGGAGCATCGGACGGGAGGGGCGCGCTCAGGATGTATCGCAGGGCCATGAACCTGGGCACTATGGTATCAGGTCTTCCTGGCACAGGCAAGACAAAGTCCGCAATGCTTCTGCTGGAGCAGACTATAAGTGCTGGGACTGGCATCGCAGTCATATCGCCTACCGGGGAGTGGAATGGTTTTGCAGCAAAAAATTCCCTCAAGGTAATAAAGCTGGGCAGGCGCAGCCCAGGCATAAACTTCTTCAAGTGCGAGAGCAGCAACAGGAGGCGCTTCTATGAGAACCTCTCGATGCTCATAGCCTGCGGGTGCAGGGCCGGCCCTTATACGAATTCCATGGAGAAATGCATAGTCTCTGCGCTCTCAAAGATATATTCCAGCTCAGACAATCCTGACCCGCAGGAAGTATATGAGGGGATAGAGGAATCGATAATAGAGCAGCATGGCAAGAGAGGGAAGTCTTCTGTAAAGTACACAAAGCACGGCGAGAACATACGCTCGGGCCTCGAAAGCCTCAGGCAGCTACTCATGAATGCCCAATTTGCCTATCCTGAAGGCATAAGCTTCAGGGAGATTGTGTCTGGGGGCGTCGTATTCGATCTGTCAGATCTGAGCAACAACACAAAGCCTCTGGTCTATTCGCTTCTCCTAAACCAGGTGTACGCAATCTGCGATGATCTTGATCTGCAGGGCAATAATGCCATCAGGCTCATAATCTGCCTGGAAGAGGCCCAGCTTGTATTCAATAAGGACGACGAGCAGAGCGCCACAAGGGACCTGCAGGAGAGGATCCAGAACTTCAGGAAATGCGGAGTTGCGCTTGTGGTAATCTGCCACAGCATAACCGACATAAGCCCCGGCATACGGCGCCTGTGCCAGAACAAGCTCTACTTCAGGCAGAGCGCGGACGTGGCTAAGTTTGCCGCAAACGACCTGATCTTCGGCGAATCGGACTACGAGGAGGTCATCGAGACCATGAAGACGCTGGATCAGAGGGTATGCGCGCTGAGCGCAGTGGCCATAGAAGGGGATGAGCGCAGGATATCAGGCTCAACATTCATGAGGGTCATGCAGTACCATGACGCCCAGCCAGCACCAGACGTATGGACCAAAGAGAAGCCCAGCAGCACGGCCATAGTGTTTCACGGGCCAGAGCAGTATGCCAGCAGGCCGTACGAAGTATACTATCTCAGGGAGAAGGTGGCATATGGAAACACAATAATGCCGCAGACTGTGATAGAGGGCCTGCTGGACGGGAAGAAATACTGTTTTGCGATGCCATCTGAGAAGAAAGGGGGGAAGCTGGCGTTTGATATTATTGCAGGCACAGTAAATCATGTGACCGCTGGCGCTGCAAGCGATGACTGCGCTGCCTCAAGCGCAAGGCATTGACGCATGACGTTTGTAATGGAAATGCGTATATACCTGAATGGCCACAATATCATTGTGAAGGTAATCTGTGGCCAGGACGGTGTTTGCTTACCTTCCCAAAGCGCAACTGGCGCCCTTCCTTGCCGGCCACATGTTTCTTCTCCACAGTAAGCTCTGTACTGTAAATACACACCTGCATAGTCTATACCTCTGGGAAAGCGCATAATACGGATGTTAGCATACCAAGGGCCTGCCAGAGTCTCTTGCGTCACTGGCGAAATGGTGGGCGGATTAGAAGGCGGCGTAGAGGTCTCTTCAAGCAATCAAAGCTTAATTAGACAAAGACGCTTATTACGGGTCTGTCTAATATCCCACAACCTTCTCGCATGGTGTACGGGGGGTCCGAGATTTGAACTCGAGTCTCCAAGTCCCGAACCTGGTAGCCTGCCAAGCTAGCCTAACCCCCCGCTAAAGTATTACTGCGCCCTTCTTGGTTATAAGTATATCGTCCTCTATCCTCGCGCCGCCAAGCCCAGGCACGTATATGCCCGGCTCCACAGATGTAATCATGCCCTCTTTGAGCCTGAGCGTTGCTCCTGGGGACAGGAATCCCCTGTTGCCATCATGCACCTCAACGCCTATGGAGTGGCCAAGCGCATGCCCGAAGGTGCCTTTGTATATGCCTGACGCAGCGCTGTCTATGTGATTCTGCGCAACCATGTGCACTGCGCTTCCCCTGACCCCCTCATGTATTGAGGATATGGCCAGTTTCTGGGCCTCTTTTACCGTAGCGATTATCTCCTGCTTTGCCGCATAATTTGCTATGCGCCTCTTGTCGCTGCCAAATATGATCGTCCTGGTTATGTCTGCACAGTAGTTCCTGTACCTGGCCCCCACGTCTATTAGCACTATGTCCCCGTACTTTAGCTTCGTGCTCCCTGGGGAATGGTGGGGGACAGCCGAATTCGCACCGAAGCACACTATGGAGCCAAATGCAGTGCCGTCTGCCCCAAGCCCAAGTACCGTGTTGTCAAAATAGTTTGCAATCTCCTTCTCGCTGACTCCTGCCCTAAGCTGCCCCTGTGCCATTGCTATTGCCTTCTTTGTTATTGCAGCTGCCTTGCGGATCCTGCCTATCTCATAGCCTTCCTTGACTTCCCGTGCAGCGCAAAGGGCATCAGTAACGTCAACGATCCTGTGCGGCTTCCATCTCTTGCGTATGTTGCGGTACTTTGAGTACGGAAGGAAACTGCCGTTTATCCCTATTCTCTTGCCCTTCGCCTTGCTTATCAGCAGTTTCACCTTCTTCTTGCTGTCCAGCTGCACTATCCTCATGCCCCTTATAATCTGCTTCTTTGCGCCCTCGTATTCGCGCATGTCGGTGAACAGGGTCTCAACCCCCTTCTCTATGACAAGGAAGCTGTCCTCGAAAAGGCCGCCATCGAAGTCTGTCATGTAAATGAAGTTTGGGTCCTGGTTGCTCGTATTGAGAAGAAGCACTCTGTCAACTGACGTTGCCGTGCCAAATATCCGTTCAGTCTTCCTTCGCAGGCTTGCGGGGTCCATGCAAAAACATCTCTATGATCCCTAGGATGGCATTCTCATCAATAAAAACGTTGGTGTACCTGTCATGGTCCTTTATCTCTGCCAGGCTGGCCCACCGGTATGCGCTGTTCTCGATATCCAGTGTGACTGCACTGGTTGCGGACCTGAATACGTACAGCCTGTTGCTCCACATGATCCTGCGCTTGGGATCCATGAGCATGGTCCTGGCGCTATGCATAAGCTTCAGGTCCTTTTTTGCCAGTCCCGATTCCTCCTTTATCTCCCTGTAAGCCGTGCCTAGATACGCTTCGCCTGCATTGCGGCCCCCTGAAAGAAATGACCATATCCCGGGATTGAGCGTGAACGGGAAGTGCCTGCGCTTGAGCAGCAGTACCCTGTTTCTGTGGAGTATGATGGCGACAATTCCGTCTCTCTGCTCCTCCTTGTACCTGCCTTTGTATCCTATGCAATCACACTAGATAAATGTTGTGCAGGATATATAACTGCTGGTGACTTGCATGTCCGGAGAGCTTTCAGTGATCAGGAGCAGCTCCGTATACAGGAACATGAAGGATCCGGCAGTGCTGAAGTACTACTACAAGTTCAAGACGCTTGAGAAGCTCGGCAGCAATGACGTATACGGCTCCTCCCCTCCTGACGTGTTCATCGGAAGGTTCGGGTATCCCAAGGTCTTCATAGGGCCTCTTGTCCCACCAGAACTTGGGGACACCACAGTGATGGGCTCTCCGGAGATGTGGGTCGGAAAG
This sequence comes from Microcaldota archaeon, assembly GCA_027314465.1. Lineage (GTDB taxonomy): Archaea > Micrarchaeota > Micrarchaeia > Micrarchaeales > CABMGC01 > JAJZNA01. The sequence continues at coordinate 20,115 of DAHVAU010000060.1, read as the reverse complement.
AGCATGGAGGAGATAGTAAGCTACAGATCCAACCTTATACGCGGGATGTACAGCACTAACGTGAAGAACGCTGGCAATGGAAGGATAGAGGAGATGATAGCAGAGCTGGACATGGCGGACAAGTACAGCGGGGTAGAGGAGGTACTGAAGCACAAGCCGGTGCTTAACATGCACTTTGACGAGAACAGCCAGCCATTCGGGCCCAGCGCAAAGATGACTGACATGAAGATGGACAACAGCAGGTCCAACCCGAAGATAGAGAAGGCGTACTCAGACACCGACATGAACGCGACAAAGGCGATAATAGAGCTGTACGAGAAAGGGATTCCAGTGTCCAAGATACAGAAATCCCTCTCAGCCGGCGTACTTGGGCTGGGCGGCAACAGGAAGTTCGTACCCACCCGCTGGAGCATAACCGCAGTTGACGACTCTCTTGGGAAGTACAAGCTAAGGACCGTCAAAGAATCTGACTCCATAGACAGCATAATGGTGTTCGAGAACGTAGCGCTTGACAACCGCTGGCTTGTGATAATGCTGCCTGGGTCATGGGAGTACGAGCTGGTGGAGGCATGGTACCCAAACACAACATGGAACATGGACAGCCCGAACATAGAGATATTCTCCAGCTATGAGCCGTTCAAGGGAAGGAGCAAGTACGCCGAGATAGGCGGCTGCTACTATGCAGCAAGGTTTGCATCATCCGAGCTGCTCACAAAGATACAAAAGCAGGCAAGGGTGGTGATACTCAGGGAGGCGCATCCGGGATACATAATGCCTGTTGGGGTATGGAACGTGCGCGAGCACGTCAGGCAGGCCCTGCGCAGCCAGCCGCTGCACCTCAACAGTTTCGACGAGCTGCTTGCCTTCATAGGCTCAAAGATGGATATACCAATAAACACATGGATAAAGAACAGCACCCTTCTGAGCCTTGCAGTCAGGCAGCGCCGCCTTACGATGTAGCCGTACCTCCCCGGATGCTATTTAAGCCAGCTGGTTCTACAGTGCTAATGGGGAATGGATATGGGTGTTCTAGAGTCTTTCAGGCTTGATGGCAAGGTTGCAATAGTTACTGGCGTGTCAAGCGGGCTTGGAGTCGCATTTGCCACTGCGCTTGCCTCTGCCGGGGCGAATCTGGTTGTATGCGCAAGGAGAGAGGACAGGCTCAGGTCAAATGCCGAGATGATAGCAAAGCAGACCGGCCGCACAGTGATGCCTGTCCAGGCAGACGTGTCAAGCGAAGCTGACGTTGCAAAGGCCGTATCCGCGGCCGAGTCGAAGTTCGGGAAGATAGACATACTTGTCAACAACGCCGGGATAGCAAATGCAAAGCCATCGACAGAGATGACTGGCAGGGAGTGGCTGGATGTTATAAACGTGAACCTCAACGGGACGTTCTACATGGCCAGGGATGCAGCCAAGAGCATGATGCGCAAAAACGCAGGAGGGAGCATAATCAACATAGCCTCCATATACGGCATGTTCGGCGACATCATACCTGCAGCCTCATACTACGCCTCAAAAGGCGCAGTAGTGAACCTGACAAGGGCTCTTGCAGTGGAATGGGTGCAGAGCAGGATAAGGGTGAATGCCATAGCTCCGGGGTTCTTCCCCAGCGAGATGACGCAGGGGATACAGCAGGATCCGCAGATAATGGCGCACATAACCTCAAGGACGCCCATGGGGCGGCTTGGGAAGCCGGATGAGCTGGGCGGCGCGCTGCTGCTCCTAGCCTCAGATGCCGGGAGCTACATAACAGGGCACATACTTAACGTTGACGGAGGATGGGATGCTGAATAGCAGCCCATCAGGTGCCTTCTCATTTTTCAATGTAGCCAGTTGCCTTGAGCAGCTCCGCGTTGAGTATCGCAGCGCCCGCAGCCCCGCGCACAAGGTTGTTGCCTAGGACAACGAATTTGTAGTCCAGTATGCTGCACGGCCTGAGCCTGCCAACCACCGATGCCATTCCGTTCTCTATATTAAGGTCGAGCTTTGGCTGCGGCCTGTTCTCCTGTTCCAGATACACTACCGGATGCTGCGCCGCGGACGGCAGTCTTGGTGATGCTATGCCCCTGAACTTGCTGAACGCCTCTATCACTTCTTCGCCAGAGGCCTTTGTTGACAGCTTCACGCTTATGCATTCGGTGTGGCCCTGCCTTACCGCAACCCTGTTGCACTGCGCACTGATGGCGATTCTCGCTCTGTCGATAATGCCGCCAGAGGCGTTGCCGAATATCTTTAGCGGTTCCTCCTCCACCTTGTCCTCCTCATCCCCTATGAACGGTATCACGTTGTCCACTATGTCCATGGAGGGCACTCCAGGATATCCTGCGCCGCTAAGTGCCTGCATGCTTGTCACCATTACCTTGTCTATGCCGAACCTGTCTATCAGCGGCTTTAGCGCAAGGCACATATGTATGGTGGTGCAGTTCGGATCGGTGACTATGAAGCCATCCCATTTCCTGGCCTTTCTCTGCGTGTCTATGAGCTCCACGTGGCCTGCGTTTATCTCAGGCATGAGCAGAGGCACATCGGCATCCATCCTGTGGTTCTTTGCATTGCTGGATACGCCATATCCCGCCCGCGCAAAGTCCTCCTCTATGCTTCCTGCCACGCTGGAATCAAGGGCCGATAGGACTATGTCGCAGTCCAGATCCGGCCTGCACTCCTTTATCCTGATGTTCCTTGCATACTCCGGGATGTATGGGCTCACGTTCCATCTGCTGTCCATTGCCTCTTCGTACTTCCTGCCAACCGACCTCTCTGACGCCGCAAGCTCAGTGACCTCGAACCACGGGTGGTTCTCAAGCATCTTTACCAGTGTCTGCCCCACCATCCCTGTTGCCCCCAATATGCCAACCGATGTCCTAGCCATTTTATCTACCAAAGAAGGTGGTGTGAAGCAGCCTCACCGCTCTGACCATATGCCTCTTCTTTACTACAACGCTCCTATTTATCCCTGACGGACCTGCGGCCATGAGCGCAACCTCCACTCCTTTGAGTGAGGACGAGAGAGTTTCTGCTATGTCCGGCACGTGGTCTATGCCGTTGCCCACCAGGGATATCTGCGCCATGTCGCTTGCGATGCTTATCCTCCAGGCTCTGCCAAGCTCCTCTACTACAGCGGATGTATCGTGCTTCTGGTCCACAGCCACAAGCGCCGCGCCGCCATCTACTGAGATTGACTTTATCGGCACGCTGTGCCTGCCAAATGTCTCCACTACCAGGCGCCCAAGCTCCCTGGGCCTTGTTCTGGGCGCCTCAACGCGTATAACCCGGATATCCTTCCTGTAAGTTATGGAGGCTACCCTGTTCTTCGCAGCGCAGTCCTTACTTATGGTGGTTCCCGTGTGTTCCGGGTTGAGTGTATTCAGTACCCTTACCGGAATCCCCTTCTCCATGGCCGGATATATGCCCTTTGGATTCAGGTTTGCCGCGCCAAGGGTCTCAAGCTCTGCCTCTTCCTCGTAGGACAGCGCCTTTACGTTGATCGCAGTGCTGACTATCCTTGGATCTGCGGTCATGATGCCGTCCACGTCAGTCCATATCTGTATCTCCTGGGCGCCTACGGCCGCGCCCACTATCGAAGCGGTGTAATCGCTGCCTCCTCTACCGAAGGTTGTGATGTTGCCATCTCTGTCCTTGCCTATGAAGCCGGTTATTACAGGCACACCATCCCTGGCTGCCAGGGCCTCCCGTATCCCATCAAGGGTGCCGGGTATTATGTCCGCATTTCCAAAACACGAATCAGTCACCATTCCTATATCATAGGCATCGCATGGGCTTGAGGCAATGCCTGTGCTGGATATGCATGCAGACACTATGCGCGCGGCCATCCTCTCGCCAAACGACATGAGCTCGTCAAGCTCCTGCGCCTTGGGATGCTTCTTTCCGCATAGAGAGGTGGATACTCTCCTGAGGTCCTCTACCTCCCTAAGTATGATGCTCCTGTCAAGCCCCAGCTGGCCTATGGCTTCGTAATGCCTGTCAAGTATATCCTCTAGCAGCTGCGAGCACTTGGCCTGGGACGCAGCGCCTGTTATCCTAAGCAGACTGTCGGTCATGCCCCCCATTGCTGATACCACCACGATGGGGTTGCGGCTAAGGCTGGATCTTACTATATCGACTACACTTCTTATCCTGCGAGAATCTCTTACTGAAGTTCCCCCGAACTTCATCACTATCATTCAGATCTTCCTAACTTGACTACTAATTGCATAATCAAAAATAAAAAGCTTTCAGAAAAATTCGTGCACGCGTCCGACCATGGGCCGAATCTCTTCGTTAAAACTGCCAGACCGGAAATATATGCATACTCTTTAATACTTTTATCGATAATAAACGTATGCAAAATCAAGGATGATAATGGGAAGAGTATTGATAATAGGCGCAGGCGGAGTGGGCAGGGTGGTGGCCCACAAATGCGCACAGGCCCACGACGTGTTCAACGGCATAATGCTCGCCAGCCGCTCGGTGGAGAAGTGCGAGAAGATAAGGGAGGAGATAAAGGGAAGAACTGGCGTAGGCATCGAGGTTGCAAAGGTGGATGCCGACGACACTGCAGCGCTTGTGGCTCTTATAAGAAGCTTCAAGCCTGAGCTGGTGGTGAACGTCGCGCTCCCCTACCAGGACCTGAAGATAATGGATGCATGCCTGGAAGCGGGAGTCAACTACATGGACACTGCCAACTACGAGCCTGTTGACGTCGCCCACTTCGAGTACAGCTACCAGTGGGCCTACAACGAGAGGTTCAGGGAGAAGGGCCTGATGGCGGTGCTGGGCTGCGGCTTTGATCCAGGCGTGTCAAACGTATTCTGCGCGTATGCGCAGAAGCATCTGCTTGACGAGATAAATTACATAGACATACTGGACTGCAACGCAGGCTCACACGGCCATCCATTTGCCACCAATTTCAACCCAGAGATAAACATAAGGGAGGTGACGCAGACCGTAAGGCACTGGGACAGGGACAAGTGGGTGCAGACCCCTGCCATACTGGATGCCGGCAGCGTGCACTTCCAGTTCGATTATCCTGTAGCCGGGCCAAGGGAGAGCTATCTGCTGTACCACGAGGAGCTCGAGTCGCTTGCAAAGAACATCAAGGGCCTTAAGAGGATACGGTTCTGGATGACGTTCTCTGATAATTATCTTACGCACCTGCGAGTGCTGCAGAACGTCGGCATGACCCGTATAGACGAGGTGGACTACGAAGGCAGAAAGATAGTGCCGATAAGGTTCCTAAAAGCCCTGCTGCCGGATCCGGCCAAGCTCGGGGAGAACTATGTCGGCAAGACTGTGATAGGCAACGTAATGACAGGGACTAAGGCTGGGAAGGGGAGGTCAGTGTACATATACAACGTATGCGACCATGAAGAGGCTTTCAAGGAGGTAGGGGCGCAGGCCGTATCCTACACCACAGGCGTTCCGGCAATGATCTGCGCAATGCTCATGGTGAACGGCACATGGAAGGGGGCCGGAGTATTCAACACCGAGCAGCTTGATCCGGATCCGTTCATGGATGCGCTAAACAAATACGGGCTGCCATGGCACCTCGAGGAGTTCAGCGGCAGGCTCCCCGAATAGGTTTTCATATGCCAAGAGATTTCCACACTAGTGAGCTCAGGAATTTCCCAGCCAAGGTCACAAGCAGCGTGGAGACTCCCTGCTTCATAGTCAACGAAGGCCTTTTGAGAAAGAACCTGGAGGTTCTCGATAGCGTGAGGAAGCGCACAGGGGCAAAGGTGCTGCTGGCGCTCAAGGCGTTCGCCATGCACAGCACCTTCCCGATGATGCGCGGCTACCTGGACGGCGTATGCGCAAGCGGGCCCATAGAGGCCAGGCTTGGCCGAGAGAAGTTCGCAAAGCAGGTGCATACGTTCGCGCCGGCTTACTCCGAGCAGGACATGAAGGAGGTAATCAGGTATTCGGATACTATAATATTCAACTCAATAGCGCAGTGGAAGAAGTACCGCGGTATGATAGCAAGCAGCCCCAGGAAGATAGAGGTCGGGCTGCGGGTAAATCCTGGGCACTCTGAAGTCAAGACGGACATATACAATCCTACGCTTCCAGGCTCGCGCCTTGGAATAAACGCACGCGAGCTTGAAGGGGAGGACCTAAGCGGCATAGACGGGCTTCACTTCCATGCCTTATGCGAGGAGAACTCCGACGTGCTGGTGCGCGTGCTCAGATCATTCGAGAAGCTGTACGGCAGGTACATACCGCGAATGAAGTGGATAAACTTCGGCGGAGGCCATCACATAACGCGCAGCGACTACGACGTAGGGCTGCTGATAAGAACGATAAATGACTTCAAGAAGCGCAACAACGTGCAGGTGCACCTGGAGCCCGGCGAGGCAGTGGCGCTCAACGCAGGGGTGCTCGTGTCTACTGTGCTGGACGTCGTCAGCAATGACATGGACATAGCCATACTTGACACATCTGCAGAGGACCACATGCCAGATGTACTGGCGCAGCCATACAGGCCGAACATAATAGGGGCCGCCAGGCCAAAGGAGCGCAGATACACCTACAGGCTGGGCGGCCTGACGTGCCTTGCAGGAGATGTTATAGGAGATTATTCGTTCCCCCGGAGACTGAGGGTCTCTGACAGGCTCGTATTTCTTGACATGGCGCACTACTCCATGGTTAAGACCACAATGTTCAACGGAGTAAAGCATCCTTCCATAGCCATATACAATCCAGCAAGCGGCAAGGTCAGGATCGTGAGAAAGTTCGGGTACGGTGATTATGAAAGAAGGCTATCCTGATCAAAAGCGGTACATGCACATAAGACTTAAAATAGTTGGATATCAATACCTAAGGGATTAGAATGGTCAGTCTAGAGCAGTTCATAATATCGGTCATACTTGGCCTGGTGCAGGGAATATCTGAGTGGCTGCCGATAAGCAGCAAGACCCAGGTGCTTCTGGCATCCCAGTATCTCATGGGCCTCAAGCTCTCCCAGGCATATCCTTTCGGGCTCTTCATGGAGATCGGCACAGTTCTTGCAGCCATCATCTACTTCAGGAAGGACCTATGGGTGCTGATAATGGCGCTGATAGGCCGGGGCACGCCAACGCAGTGGAAGCTGTTCAAGTTCGTCTTCATAGCCACTGCAGTGACCGGGATTATAGCAGTCCCTATATATCTTGCAGTTGCTAACCTGGCCGGCGGCTATAACATAGGAATACCAATGGTCCTGCTTGGCCTGATCCTGTTTGTCGATGCAATTGTAGTACGCTATTCAAGGTCAAAATATGCGATAGACAAGAACAGGAAGACATTTGGCGACATGGGCCTTAAGGAGTACGTACTGGTCGGAGTGGCACAGGGCCTGGCAGCCCTGCCCGGCGTTAGCAGGTCCGGGACTACTACAAGCACAATGCTTCTGCTTAACATAGAGGCAAAGGAGGCCTTCCGTCTGTCATTTCTGGTAGGCATATTCGCCTCAGCTGCTGCATTCTTCGTCACGCTCATATTCAGCAAGACAAGCCTATCTGTGGTGTTCACTGATATCGGCGTGGCAGGCGTACTCATCGCCATAGCAGTTGCCGCCATAGTGAGCATGTTCCTGATAAAGTTACTGCTCGATGTGGCTGGAAGGGCGAGGATAGTGTACCTGATAATAGCCCTTGGAATAATAGCAGTGGCAAGCGGGCTTGCCATAACCTACCTAAATCCCGCATTCGGGGCCGGATAAAGATCGCATCGTAAGCCAATTCAGCTAATGCATGCAGCCAGGCGCTCTAGCCGCTGTCATGCCCTGCCTCGGCCTCCTCCTTGGCCTCGACTATGTCCTCAAGGTAGTTGGTGAGCTTCACCGCGTCTTCATGCCTTACTCCCTCTATGGTGCCCTCGTTGCGCATGGCCGTACTGGTGTCTGTGAAACCATGTATCCTCATGCGTATCGTGGAGAGTATCTTTCCCCGTGACATGACCACGCTTATTATGTTCTTGTAAGGGACCATGCTGAGTTCTGTAGGCGACATGATGTTGTGGCCGCCCCACAGGCCCCAGAAAGACGGCCTTATTACTATGAGCCGCTTGTTTGTCACTATGACCCTATCCGGGGAGATTGTCGCGAGGTAGCTCTGCCTGACCTCCATTACAGTCCATTCATCGTCATTGAGCACGTGCGAGAAGAGCTTCATGCATCTATCGCTGTGCACGTGCCCGTCCACATGGGCCTGCTGTATCGGCTCCAGCCTGTCCTCAAGCTTATGTATCTCCTCATGCAACGTCCTAGCCATACCCTCACCCGATACTGATATGGGCTGCAATGCTATTTACAACTTACTACAGTATTAGTTTACCGGCACACAACCAATTCGTGCAGGCGCACCATCTATGGATGGCCTTATCCAAGGATCAGAAGTATTCGTCTATCCTGCTCTGCCTTATTACTTCCATGGTCTTCCACCTGTTCCTAAGGAACATGCCAAGCTTCTCGTTGTCGAGGTTGTTCTTGATCGCGTTGACGGTCTTTGAGTCGGACGGGTATCCGGATCCGATGTCCATGCCGACCTGATCCGCTATGCTGCTCATCTCATCGTCGCGTATTACCTTTGCTATTATGCTGGCTCCGGACACAACTGGGTACTTCGCATCGGCTTTGTGCTCTGAGATAAGCGTTATGACCTCATCGCTGCCCTCTACCGGGTTGCTCCTGGCACCAAATCCGCTTACCTTCATGCTGCACTTTGAGAACAGGCAGACTCTTATTCCAAACTTATCCTCCACAACATCCGGAGAGTCCAGGTATATCTTCTTCGGGCGCACTGATAATGAGTCTATAAGCCTTGCGAAGTTGAGGGCCTCGAGCCCGTTGAGGGACACTCCTCCTGCCATCGCGGCGTTTATCTCCTGGTTTGTTATCCTGTAGGCCTTGACATCCTCGGCTATTGAGGCTATCTCATCATAAAGGAACTCACGCTTCTTTCTGGTGAGCATCTTGGAGTCGCGCACCCCTATCTTTGCAAGCCGGCTCTCCTTGCCTTTGCTTATAGAGACTATGCTTACTACCAGTGGGCCTATGACGGCCCCGCGGCCAGCCTCGTCGCCGCCAGCTATGAGTATAAGAACACCTTGGCCTTACTGCAGCGCCTTCTTATCAACAACAATGAAGTCATTCACAGCCATTACGCTCGAGTAAGGCACCTGGAGCTTGCCGCCCTTTATTGCCAGCCTGTTCACGTATTCGCTGTCAACATTAGGCTCCACCACAAGGGCGTTAAGCTTGCCCGTAGTCTCGTGGACCTCAGCGTCCACGAACTTCCCAAGGTCGAAACCATCTGTAGTAACGACTTCTTTGCCTACCAGCTGCTCTGCTATAACATACTTTACCATATATACACACCCTTGTTTGGTCAATAGTATTGACGGTGAAATATTTATATATCCATATCTTGTGCCGTCGTAATCCCGCATCAGTGCTACACTGCCTCTATCGTGGTCCTCTTCTTCATGCCGTTTAGCACGTACTCATAGTTCCTGTAGTGTATGAAAGCAGTTATGGTTACGGTGTACTCGCCCTTGTCAGTGCTTGAGCTGCTGTACACGTCAACCTTTGCATCCTTGCCCTCCCTAGGGCCAAGTATCCCAAGCCTTATCTCCCTCTCCCTTGACAGTCCGGTGGTGTCAAGGCTTATCCTCTCAGGCACCTGCACAACCACAGAGCTGACCACAGGCTCCTGCGTCATGTTCCTCAGGCTCACAGTGAGCTGCGAGCTGCCTCTTGAGTTTGCCTTGAGCTTGTATGGCACAAACTCGGTGGTTATGGCATAAGGCAGCATCTTCTTAAGATCCGTAGCAACATCCTTCTTCCCAAATAGATCAAATATGCCCATATAATCATGCCTGCCAACAATCGCCTAGTCATATAGAATGAAACAATATATTTAATTATTACTACTGCAACCAAGCAATAAGGTGGTGCATGTGATAGTGGATATATACACTGACGGGGCGTCGAGGGGAAATCCGGGCAAGAGCGCCTCAGGCTACGCGCTCTACAACCAGGATGGCGTAATGCTGCTTCACAAATCCTTCTACAACGGCATCAGGACGAACAACGAGGCCGAGTACCTGGCGATAATAGCCGCGCTGGACGTAGCGGCCAGCGAGTACGGGTATGATGCCGCCATCAGGCTGCATTCTGACAGCGAACTGGCAATACGGCAGCTCAGCGGGGGGTACAGGGTGAGGAGCGAGAAGCTCAGAAAGCTCAATGAGGAGGCGTCCACTCTGCTCTCCAAGTTCCCGCAGCATTCTCTTGAGAACGTGCCACGGGAGAACGTACACATAAGCGAGGTTGACGCTGAACTTAACAGGCTTCTTGACAGGTACGAGTGATACTGGTTTCGCAGCGTAAAGCAAGCCTCCTGCGCCGCCGCATGCTCCGTCGTTAAGCCGCGTGAAAAGGTATATAAACAAGGAAATTCAATATATAGTGAAGGGATATGGCAGCTTCTGATGATAGCGGAAAGAAGTCAAAGATAGATACCCTGAGCCCCAAGGCCAAGGAGCTATACAAGAGGGCCGGGAGCCTGTTCGAGGAGAACAGCTTCGAGGAGGCCATCCAGATGTACTCCCAGGCAATAGGGGAAGACCCTAAATACGCAAGCGCCTACTTCAACAGGGCACTTGCATATGCCATACTTAACAAGTACGAGGAGGCCACGCGCGACGCCGAGAAGGTCCTGGACATAGAGCCCAATAGCTACGATGCTCCATATGTGATGGGTATCATAGCGGAGTACCAGAACGACTTCGACGGGGCAAAGGAATGGTACGAGAAGTCGCTTGCCAGGAACCCCAAGTACGAGCAGGCCAAGTCCAGGCTCGAGCAGCTGCAGCAGAAGGCCGCCAAGCACCCGGAGATACCTTCCTCAGCCACCACCACGTCCACGTCAACCAAGATCGCCGAGAACAGCAACAGCACCGTAATGGAGGAGGGGCAGCTCAAGAAGCTAAGGTGGCACAAGTCAAGCCTCAAGTTCGAGGACGTAGTGGGCATGGAGAAGCAGAAGAAGCTCATCTACGAGAACGTCATACTCGCCATAAAAAAGCCGGAACTGCTGAAGGCCTACGGGAAGAAGCTGGGCCTGGGCGTCATATTCTACGGTCCTCCAGGAAATGGCAAAACGTACCTGGTCAATGCGATAGCAGGGGAGACTGGCTCGAATGTCATAATCGCTAGGATAAACGAGATAGTGGACATGTATGCGGGAAACACTGAGAAGAACATGCATGCCATATTCGAGCAGGCCAGGAAGTACACTCCATGCATAATATTCTTCGACGAGCTCGATGCCCTGGGGGTGAAGAGGGACGGCGGCGGAGGAGGCGGAGGGGAGTCGCAGAGCTTCATGCGCATGGCAGTGAACCAGTTCCTGCAGGAGCTGGATGGCGTGGAGAAGAATCCAGAGGGCCTATTCGTCATAGGCGCAACGAACTCGCCATGGGACATAGACCCTGCGCTGAAGAGGAGCAAGAGGTTTGGAGAGACGATATACATCCCGTCCCCCAGATACAAGGAGAGAAAGGGCTCCTTCATGTACAACACAAGGAAGATGCCGCTCGGCAGGATAGACTACGGAAGGCTGGCAAGGGCCACCATGGGCTTCTCGCAGGCGGACATAGACGAGATATGCGACAAGGCCGCGCTCATACCGGCCGCAGAGGAGGACAGGACCGGGAGGAAGAGGAAGGTGGAGATGCGCGACTTCATGAGGATGATAAAGCAGCACGGCAACACTCTTGATGAGTGGTATGCCATGGTGAGAAAGGACATAGTCAACAAGACCGAGACGCAGATAGTGGACGGCAAGAAGCAGACGATAGTAAAGGAGGGCAAGCTCTCTCCCGAGGAGAAGCAGAAATACAAGGCCATGGTCAAGGACGTAAAGAAGAACTCGAGCGCATGGTACACTATGGGGAAGAAGATAGTCAGGTCATTCTCGCTTTACGTGATATAGGTGCATTTGTGTCTGTAAGAAATATTGATGTATCTGAACTGGTGCTTCACCACTCGTACTCAGTATCCGAGGAGGACCTGCTGCGCATATGCCTGATAAAGTCGTCCCACATGCTCCCAACGCTGTACTGGTGCGACGGCATCATGTTCTACTACGAGCCCCTGCTGCCCATGTTCAATCCAGAGATAGAAAAGGACTTCATGAACGGCAAGGACCACTGGGTAGAAGTGTACTACGCCGACTGCAGCGAATACAAGAGCGTACTGGAACTCAACGAGGGCGAGTTCAAGGGCGCCAAGATAAGGGTCATAGACGCATCGCAGTTCCAGCCTCACAAGGAGTTCGCAAAGTGGGCCAGGGAGAGCTATACAGGTAAGCGCAAGCGCTAAGGCATTGATTCAGATGCCCAGGCCCTTGGTGATATATTTAAAAGGCTTGATAGTGTATGTTTCTCTTATCGGGCGATTGGAAGTAAATCTCCATAGGGATTTTGTTGAGTGCTGTAGCTAGCAAAGACAATGTGCATCAGGCAAAGATAACGTTCGGGGCTAATACCAACTTTTTCAAGAACGTCGTAAGGCAGCACTGGGAAGGCAGGCTCACCACGCAGCTTGACAAGACAAAGAGCAAGTATGTGGCTGCGGAGATAGAGTCTCATCTTGCAAGGATAAACCCGCACGTCGACAAGCTCGACTACGAGATTTTCTGCGTGCCCAATATAATAGCGCACTCAAAGCATATAACAAGGGAGGAGCTGCAGGACTACCTAAAGACGGTGGAGTCGCTTGCTGTCGGATACTCATCAACTCTGGGAAGGGATCTCACGAGCCTTGCATTGATAGGGCTTACCACCAAGGCCAGAAACTCCACAAGCGCGGAGCGCTACTACCATTCCCTTACAGGATACGTGCAGGGCAAGGTCACAAGGTACGAGAGCGTGATTGACAGGAGAAGGAGAAGGCTCTATGGCATGTCAATGCTGCTGCAGAGGGAGCAGAAGGGTCTGCTGAGGTTCTTCAAGAAGAAGAGGATACAGGTCCTGAGCAGGAAGATAGAGTCCGGCATAAAGGATATCGAGGGGCTTACGATGAAGCTTCAGACATACTCAAATGTAAGCGTGAGCATGAGGGAGAGGGCTTCGGCTCCAGCCACTCCGCCTGCACCTTCGCTACCTGGCCTTCCGCCCAAGAAAGATTAAGCTTTTCCTCAGATATTGCATCAGCACCTCATGGCTCTGCCTTATCATGCGCGTCGCCAGCAATGAAATAGGGGCATATGCCAGGATCTGGTAAAGCCGGGCGGCTGCTATGCCACGGTCGTCACAAGGATCCATCCTGGATGGATTAGCGTGCCTGTACGCGTGCGCCTGCATCCGATTGCTGGCATGCCTGGTCCCGCCAAGGCGCTCATGCCGGCCCATTCCCACGAGCCATGCTCCCGTATCCTTGCTTCCGGCCACTATTTCTGCGCTGAGATGTAAACGGGATGCCAAATGCTCCGTAAATATTATGGTCTTAACGCCGAAACCTGGAGCTGCCTATTGGCCGACGCGGCAAATTACACTATAAATCCAAGTATCCTGGCTATGCGCCTTGCCGTGGCATCGTCCTTGCCGTTATCAAGCAGCGCTCCAAACATCCGCAGTGCCTGCGGCGTGTTGAGATCATCGTCCATGGCCTGCTCGAACTCCGACATGTAGGATTCATCAGCGCTGCCATCTACGGTATTTCTACCTACGTGCAGCCTGCCTATCATCTCCGAGAAGTGCTCAGCCTCATCAAAGCCCTGCTCGTCATACTCCCATACCTGTCTGTAGTGGTGCGATAGCAGAAGCCATCTTATCGCGTTGGGCGTGTGCGTCTTAATGAGGTGCGATACCAGAACGAGGTTGCCAAGTGACTTGGACATCTTCTCCCCCATGTACATCACCATCGCCGTATGCATGAAGAACCTGGAGAACGGCCGCTTTCCGGTGTAGCTCTCTGACTGCGCAATCTCGCTCTCATGGTGCGGGAATATAAGATCCCTGCCTCCGCCGTGTATGTCTATCCTGTCGCCGAGGTACTCGTTTGCCATCGCTGAGCATTCTATGTGCCAGCCAGGCCTGCCCCTTCCCCACGGGGTATTCCAGTAAGGCTCGCCTTCAGTCCAGCCCTGCCAGAGAATGAAGTCCAGGGGGTTTCTCTTATTCGCATCGAGCGGATTTCCGCCCCTTTCCCTAAGCAGCATCTCCATCTGCCGTGTGTTGAAATGCGACAGGCTGCCGTACCTCGGGAATTTCTTCACATCGAAATACACGTTATTCCCGCTCCTGTATGCAAATCCCTTCTCCAGCAGCCTTCCCACCATCCTTATTATGCGCGGCATCGATGCCGTTGCCTTTACATAATGCGTCGGCCTCATGACGTTTATGCTTTTCATGTCGTCCAGGAACCTGCGTGTCCAGAAATCTCCCAGCTCCCTCCAGTCGCGCCCTTCCTTCTTCGACCTGCGCAATATGTCGTCGTCTATGTCAGTTACGTTCTGCGTGTACACTACGCCAAATCCCTTGTGCATCAGGTAGCGGCCGAGTGTATCAAATACTGTGTAAGTGAACGCGTGCCCAAGGTGCGTGGTGTCGTAAGGGGTCACTCCGCACACATACAGGCTGGCAACGTTCTTCCTGAGAGGCCTGAAGGCCTCCTTAATAGTGCTACCTGAGTTGAACAGCTTGAGAGTCAATCCATCATCCCCGCAGATCTACCTTGGAGAATCGCTCCGCATAAAGGTACTTCCTGTCCTTCCCGCTCAGCTTCGCCCTCTGCGTGACCCACTTTATGCTCTCAGGAGATATCTGGCTCTTATGGCACAGTAGCGCCTTTATCTTGGTGTCTATGACCTTGCTTATGTCAACCGTCTCTTCCCCTCCCTCGAAGTTTATGAAGTACAGGGTCTTGACTTTGTGCGGCTTGAGACCCTCCTTCTCTAGCTCCTTGAACGTCAGCCTGTCCCTGGCCATAGGGTACACTGCATCCATTGCAGCCAGGCCAGCAGCCCTGTGGTCTGTGTGGTTAACAAAGCCCCTCTTGGACGAGTATACGAACGTAGGATCCGTTGTTACTACCACGTCAGGCTTTAGCTTCCTTATGTATCTTACTATCTCCTTCTTCAGCGCAAGGTCTGCTACAAGCTCGGTGTCATTATGGTCCAAGAAGAAGACGTCCTTAAGTCCAAGCACCTTCCCTGCAGCTCTCTGCTCCTCCCTGCGTATCCTAATCAGTTTCTGCTCGGTCATACCGGGGTCGTCGGAGCCCTTGCATCCGTTCGTGCATATCAGATAGTAGCACGACGCGCCCTCCCTGGCCCACTTTGCGAATGTCCCCGACGCCCCGAAATCAAGGTCGTCTGGATGTGCTGCAACACCTAGTGCTATCATATAATCACAGTTACGCAGATAAATAGGCTGTTAAAAGTTAAAAAGGCACAGCATATATTCGCATCAATGGCCTATGCAATGCCTCCCAGAAACTCCTCAGGGAGCATCCTGGACAGGCGGCGCCTCGCCTCGTACGGGCGCACCCATTCAAATGCATCGTGCTCTTCGCTGAGCCTTATTCTGGTTCCTTTTCCAAGCGAGCATCTGTACACTATAAGCATAAGGCCGTCCTTATTGCCGTTTATCTTGAAGTTTGCCACCCCTGCGCCATAGATGCCACCTATTCTTATCCTGCCACTGCCAAGCTCCTCCCTAACCTCCCTGATCAACGTATTTCTTATGCTATTGCCCTTCATCTTGCCTCCTGGAAGGTCCCAGAACGGCCTCCATCTATGCGACGGTTTCCTGGGTACCTTTCTGAGCACTAGGACATTGCCTTTGGAGTCGGTGACCAGAGCCTTCACGCCTACATAGAACTGCCGATCATCCATCCAATCATCATATAGCTCATGCACGCCCGGCTTATTAACGTGCCAGCCTGCATGTCATCTCTTCCTGAGCATGTCTGCATACTTCTTGCGCAGCTTTGCCACCTTGGGCCTTATGACAAGCATGCAGTACGGCTGCAGCGGATTGTTCCTGTAGTAATCCTGATGATAATCCTCTGCCTTGTAGAACTCCTTTAGCGGCTCTATCTGCGTGACGATGGGGCCCTCCCATACGCCCTCTTTCTCTAGCTCTCGCTTGACATCCTGCGCCGCCTTCTTCTGCCTCGCTCCAGAGTAGAATATGACAGATCTGTACTGGCTGCCGTAGTCTGCTCCCTGCCTGTTAGGCGTGGTGGGGTCATGCATAGTGAAGAATATTCTCAGTATCTGCTTATACGATATCTCCTTAGGGTTGTACGTTATGCGAACCGCTTCTGCGTGGCCCGTGGAGCCTGTGCATACCTGCGCATAGGTGGGATTAGGCACGCTGCCGCCGCAGAATCCAGACTCCACGCGTCTTATGCCCCTTAACTCAAGGAATAATGCCTCCGTGCACCAGAAGCAGCCGCCACCAACAACTGCTATCTCAACTTTACCTCCCATTGACACCCACGCCTTTATGCTAAAGTCCTAATTAGTTAAGGAACCTCTTAATTCCTAATCCAAACTGGAGAACTCCCAGCCAAAATCCAATAAGCATAGCAATTAGCGCGTAGCTGTTGTATATGTTAAGTATTATCAGTCCGATGGCAATCACTGTTGCAATAACGAAGTTTGATAATCCCCACAGCACATTTACCTTAGGCTTTGATTTCTGACCGAACGGGCTCCTAAAAACCTCTCCTGCCGCGCCAAATACAAAATGGGGAACTCCATTAGCCAACAGGAATCCTATCAGGAAATACCATATCAAGAACAGTTCTAATGCCATCTCCTCACTCAATACCGATATATTGCACCCACATGCTTAAATATTGAAAAGGGGCGGTAGCCCCTTTTCTCATGTCAAAAAGGCAGTTTTCTATTGTAAGGCGGTGCACCAGAAGCGCCCTCCGGCAAGCACTGCAACTTCGGTCTCAGACAGAATAGCACCACTTCGCGCGTACGACGCGCAGCATATACCTATTCCAGTCTAAATATTAATAGTGCGCTGCAGCGCTCATGTATCCGACATGCCTGCGGCAGTTTATATAAGATGTTATCACTTCAGGTGGGGGGCATGCCTATGTCGAAGGAGGTTAATGCCAATATCCATAATCATAATCTAGCCATGTTTTATCCTATTCTCAATTTTTTTAAGAAAGAATTTGCACATTCCAACAGTTGCATAAGGAATTCCCTTTACAATCTGCCGCATCCTAATACGTTTTGGATCGGAATTAAGCAAGTACATGGAAGGATGTATTATGTTTAAAGGCGGATTTGGATTCTGAAGATATTTGGCATTGAGTTTTGGGTAATCCGCAATTACTGATTTCTTGACATAGAAAACAGTGTTTTGGGAATACCAAAAGTTCACATCCATGTTATACCATATTTTTTCACGCAGATAATCAACTGGTACATACCCTCTCTCCCTGAAAAAAGCACACCAATATTCGGGAAATTGCTCATTGACATGATGGTTGCCTCCCTGATGGGGTATTGCAGCACTAAACACTACGATGTTGCTGGCGTCTGTAAGTGTTTTTACAAGGTTCTTTGATGAGGATTCTGGGAGATGCTCGCCTACTTCTAGACATAGTGCAATATCATATCTGCGAGGTAATCGAAGTGGTTTATTTAAGTCATGGTTGACTAATTTTTCTTTGGGCACTAACAATTTTTTATCATTGACCCAAGTTCCCTCCACGCCAAGCATATCTTCTAATTGAAACTCTCTTAGCCATGCCCCTATGCCACATCCAACGTCTATGACACTTGATGGGTGTATTGCCTCTATAATGTAAGGTACTATTCCTCTGGCAGACTTTATCGAAGACTCTGCTTCGCTCTCGAAAAACTCCTTGTT
Organism: Microcaldota archaeon; assembly: GCA_027314465.1. Classification (GTDB taxonomy): domain Archaea; phylum Micrarchaeota; class Micrarchaeia; order Micrarchaeales; family CABMGC01; genus JAJZNA01. The sequence goes on along the minus strand of DAHVAU010000060.1, from coordinate 2,226 downwards.
GTAGACTTTGTTGTAGATTAAATCTTCTATTTGCATTTTAGTCACACGCTTAATTACAGTCAAATACTCTTATGCATTCGCATCACAGCCATCCGAACGGGAAGAACGCCGCTATAGCGTCCCATATCTGCTGGAATATATTCTCACTCTGGCCGCCCAGATACAAACCGCCTCCTTCTCAGCCCTTATTCCCCTGCTGAACATGATCCCTGTAGCTATGCACATGAGTTCCTCCCGGAAGGGCAGGTATGTCGACTTGGTGTAGATTGTAACCAGCCCGCATGCACCGCCCACTTCCCCTCGAGCTGCTGGTAGTCGCTGATTGGCTCCCTTAAGCTAGCAACCTGGCAGTTCAAGGAACCTTCCGGCTTTTTAGTGAGGGTCAAAAAGCCTCTGGAGCCTAGCCTGCCAAGCGTCGCCGAAGGCGACTTTAGGGGCGGGCTACGGCTCACTTTACATGACTTTCGTAAAAGTACCTAGTTCATAGGCTCAAAACGACTGGTGGGAGTGTTACGGGGGAAAATTGGAGCTAGAATTCGATTTACGAGGGAGGTTTACTCTACATGAAATGACCATTTACTCCCTACGAATGGCTAAAACACTCCCTACGCCCTGTTTTCATGTAGGGTTGTGTTCCATTCGCATGGAAGCCTACGAATGGCTTTACTGAACTGCTAACTGGATAGGCAGCTCCCTCGGTACCTTCTTCGCCTTTATGAAATTAAGTATCTCTATCCCTATTACCTTACCCTTCTTGTCCTTCTTAAGTATCATCTCGTCTGAAGTCTCCTCATTGATGGCTTCCTTCTTAGGGTTTCCGAACCAAATGTCCAGAGTGTTGCCCTCTTTGTTGAATACCAGCTTTGCATTTGTCATACAACTTCACCTATCTTTATCCTGTCCGTAATATATGTAGTTATTATGTAGCCTTCGCCATTTAAATGTTTGCACACTACGGCTGTAAAATGCTTCTTTTGACGCTTGTAGTAGACGAATACATCTTTGTCTTTAATGCTCCTTCTTACCTCTTCTGCGTTGATTAGCGCATCCTTTACCAGTGCCTCCTTGCTAGCCATCATCGGATGCTTGACTGTGATTATGAAGTTCCAATAGGACTTTGTAACCCTTATCCTTTTGCCTAAAGATGATGTTACCTCAAAATGTACATCAGTCATAGTTTAAACTCCGCCTTTGTTATTTTTATAGAGTCTCTTCCTTAGACTTAACGCTTGTTCAAGTAAAAACGTGTTGTCTATCTCCTTGTACAGCTCCTTTTTCTTGGTGTGTATGTAGACCATTGTGGTGTAGGGGTCGGCGTGCCTTGCGAACCTGCTTGTCAGCACTACATTCTCATTGGTCTGCTTCGCAAAACTGGTTATGGCGTAGTGCCTGAGGCTATGTGTGGTAAGTCTGTGCAGCGTTCTTGGAGCCCTGTCAGGTATTGATTCCTCGCCTACTTCGTATATCTCGTCTAGGTCTGCCAGCCTTACGTAGTGCCTAAACGCCTTCCTCACGTAGTTCTGCTCAAGGAATTGCTCTGCCCTGCTGGAATGCTTCGCATCCCTAAAGAAGACATAGCCATTGGAGGCTTCTATCTCAGTCTTGTGGCTTGAGATAAAGGTCAGCGTATCTTTGAACAACTGCATTGGGATAAGTAATGTGTCAAGAGTTCGTGCCTTTTCAGTCTTCAAAGTCAGCTCTCTCGTATTGAAATTTATGTGCTTTATGTTTACTCAAACGACCTCGCCTATTCTGAGACCGAGCTGCGCTTGGTATGAAAATAATAGGCGGAACTTGTCGTTCTCTATCACTTTGAAACATAGTTGGACTTGGCTTTCAGTGAAAGCCTTTGACAACGAACCGTACTTTCTAGTCTTTCTTCTTTTGAAACGCCTAACGTACTCTTTTCTTATTGTTGTTGTCAGTTCTTCCAGTTCATGTTTTGGAAGAACAGTAATAGATTTTGCTAAGTCCGCCTTTAAAGTTTCGGGTTCAGAAACCCGGCTTTTTCTGAACCGTGCTTTGTTATCGTAGGCTAAAACTATCTTGGATTTGAACCGGTCTTTTTTCGACGACAAAAAAAGTTTGGGGTTGCCGGGATTTGAACCCGGACTCGCAGGTAACACCTATTTCACAAATCATAGCTCCAAATCCTAATCATTGCAATTGCTTGCTCAATATCTTGTTCAACATCTGGAGCCTGCTGCGCTGCCAAGTTACGCGACA
>DAHVAU010000059.1 GCA_027314465.1 Microcaldota archaeon | reverse complement strand
TTGGTGTAGAACCTGCCTATGGGCTTTGTAGGGTTGCTGAATGCTGCTGCGTGGGGCGAGACTGCCACCCTTGTCAGCACCACCTCCACCAGGTCATAGCTGCGCCTTCTCCCCAGCCGGCGCAGTTGCGATGCTATCCCGTCCTCTATCACCGAGCCTATCCACGCCTGGGTCTGGGCAGTTAGTAGCGAGAGGTTGAGGCTGCTTGACGCTGCAAGCTCGCCTACCTGCGGTCCGTTGCCATGGGTCACCACCACCTCACTGCCGGATGCATATAGCCTGGCTATGGCCCTGCCGGCTGACTTGAGCGACTTGGCGCTGAGCGCATTGCCCCCGAGTGCGACGACATACCTGCCCATTATCCTGCCCCTTAGACCCGCTATTCCACTAATTCAAAACGTATAAATATAAGGTATGCTGTAATTGATTTGTGGGTTGGGGAAGGAATCCACAGTGGGGTATATGGTAGATTGGGTAGACAGTGATGGGACAGGGAGAGGCTGCAGTCTTTTTGACACAAAGCTTTCGGCCTCGGACAACGCGCTCTACAGCGTAGAGGACGCAGAGCGCAGGGACCTTGCTTACATGGTGGAGAACAGTTGCATCTCGTGCAACAGGCTCCTCAAGAGAGCAGAGGTGAAGATCGTGCCTCCAAGATACATACAGGAGAGGGACGAGTATGTACGCAATGGGGCCGTGAACCGCAGGCTCATGTGCGTGAAGTGCTACAATGCCCTTAAGTCAGTGACAAGGAGCAGGGTGCGCATAAAGGATACGCCGTCATCAAGAAAGAACTGGATAGTGGGAGGCATAGTGCACAACCTTCTGCTAAAGAACTGAGCAGCGATTAGGCGCCTGCGATTCCGGCAGGCAGGTCACATCACAATAGTCAGGTCTGATGTTAGCACAAGCAGTCGGCGCGCCTAAAGGGCCGTGAGAGGCATCAGCTCTTCTTAGGCCTGGCGTTGGGCCTGCGGCGCGCGTCGGTAAGTATTACGTGGAAGTTGTTGTCGTATCCAAGAGCCTGCTTGAACGCGTCATGGTCAAGGGTTATGGTGCTGTCCGAGTACGGGTCGTTTATGTAGAATGCGTCCTTGTCATAACCCTTTACCACTATCCAGTGCGGCGAGGATTCCAGATAGGGATTCAGCGCATTGGCGTCTATGAGCACTATTGGTATCTGATTTGATGATAGGGCCTTTTTTATGCCGTTGACTGATATGCTGGAGGTGTACTCCTCTCCGACACTTAGGTCCTCCGACTTCTTCTTAATCTCGTTGTATGATGCTGTTAGGGTATCGAGGTTGACGTTCTCGTAGACAGCGAGCTTCCTGTCGTATCCCTCATCCTTGGTGTTGCTTACTATCTTTACCTTTGCGCCCCTCTTGGCTATTGAATATGCAAGCCCGTACTTCGACCCGTGCCACACGCTTCCGTTCACGGCCTCCTGCCATATGCTGTACTCTTCCTCCTTCCTCATCTTGAATTCCGGATTCAGGTGCTTGAGTACCATCATTGCACAGGCAGCAGAGCTTGTGAACTCCTCTGTCTGTGGATAGTGTTCTATCTCAAACAGCACCTTCTCCCTGGGCTTGGCCTTTGACCTCTGAGAGGTAGTCTGGGGGCGGTGAACCGCCTTATTAGATGATGCCTTCTTGCTCGCCATGGTCGCCATCTCGGAACTTTTGCGCATTACGATGCAGGGAGAGAGATTTGTTCATATAATTTTGAACTCTCGTAGGCCTAAGCCAACAGATCTTGAGTCTGCCGCGTTTGACCAGGCTCCGCCATCCCTGCACGCGTATTAATTGCAACACCCATATTTAAATCTATTTTTAAATGTGGGAGCTTTTTCCAACGTGCGTATTTATAACATGGTTACTCATATTTAATACTTCCCCTGTTAATCCCTCGGTGTTTGCATAGAAATTGAGACGTTAGACGAGAACAGATTCGCGATAAGAAAGGGAGCGCAGCCGGGCATGAACACGGACGTCATACTGTACTCTGACAAGGTAATGATGGAGCGCATAGGCAAGGACAGGACTGTGCAGCAGGCGGCAAATGCCGCCACGCTTCCTGGAATCGTCGGCAATGTGCTTGTGATGCCAGACGGACACGAGGGCTACGGCTTTCCCATAGGCGGAGTGGTGGCATTTGACGCCGAGAATGGGGTGATATCCCCAGGAATGGCCGGATTTGACATCAACTGCGGCGTCAGGCTGATAAAGACGACGCTGGATGAGTCGCAGGTGCGTAGCAACATGGCGAATCTATGCGACACGCTGTTCAGGAACATACCCAGCGGAGTTGGGAGCAGACTGAGGATCGGCCTCTCTAACAAGGACCTTGAGGGCGTCGCCCATGATGGCGCAGCGTACATGGTGGACAGGGGATTCGGGAGGAAGGAGGACCTTGACAGGATTGAAGAGAACGGGGCGATTGACGGCGCAGATTTTGCGCAGGTGAGCAGCACCGCCAAGAACAGGGGGCTATACGAATTGGGCACGCTTGGAGCGGGAAACCATTTCCTTGAGGTCCAGAGAGTCGAGAGGATACTTGACAGCAGGATTGCAAAGGCATACGGACTTCATGAAGGGCAGATCGTTGTGATGGTTCACACCGGATCGCGAGGGTTCGGGCACCAGATATGCAGCGACTACCTACGCACCCTTGTGGAGTACCAGAAGAGGCATGACATACACCTGGTGGATCCTGAACTGAGCTGGGCGCATGTAGGCAGCAGGGAAGCGGACAGCTATCTGGGAGCGATGCGCAGCGCGGTAAACTATGCATTTGCAAACAGGCAGATAATAACGAACTCGATACGTAAGAGCTTTGAGGAGGCATTCGCAAGAAGCAGCGATGAGATGGGGATGGACATACTCTACGACCTGTCGCACAATATAGTCAAGATGGAGGAGCATATTGTAGAGGGAGCGAAGCGCAATGTGTACGTGCACCGCAAGGGAGCGACGCGCGCGTTTGCGAGCGGCAGCATGGAGATACCAAAGATGTATCGTAGCGTAGGCCAGCCAGTGCTTATACCCGGAAGCATGGGCACTGCAAGCTATGTGCTGTGCGGCCAGCAGGGCGCTATGAAGGAGACCTTCGGGTCCGCATGCCACGGCGCCGGCAGGGTCATGAGCAGGCACCAGGCACTGCGCGAGATACCGGCCTCCAGGACGTTGGAATCCCTGCGCTCAAAGAACATAGAGATACGCATACGCACTAAGAAGCTTGTGAGCGAAGAGGCAGAATGGACATACAAGGACGTAGACAGAGTTGTAGGCGTAGTCGAGAATTGCGGTCTTGCAAAGGCAGTCTCAAGGAACGTGCCTATTGCAGTGGTCAAGGGGTAGCAGGCATATTGCCAGTTACCTGTTGTTGTACTCTATTATCGCTTCTATTAATCCCGCATGGGGGAAGAGCTGCGGGAAGTTTCCGGTTGGCTCGTTAAGCTTTGGATCCACCCTCTCGCTCATAAGCATGTGCTTATTCGAGTACTTCAGGAGGTTGACTATGGTCTCCCTGGCCTTTGTGGGTTCTCCCCTCTTGGCATATACCCTCGCAAGCCATGTGTTCACAAGGGTGAACGGGTACGCTATCTCGCCCTCGAAATCGTTCTCGTTTCTGAGCAGCACGCCGCCCTTGACGTACAGACGCCTCTCTATCGTGCTGAGGGTGTTAGAGAATACCTGCGAATCGGCATCAACGAATCCATACAGCGGAAGCATGAGCAGCGACGAGTCAACCTCCTGGCTGCCGTACTGCTTGACGAACATCGTTGATGACCCTGTTCCTATGGTCCCGTGCCTCATTATATCAGCCTTGACCTCCCTACTTATGTCCATGTAGTGCCTGGCCCTTGCGGGCATGCCTATTGCCTTGTAGAACTTGCTTGCCCTGTCAAGTATCACCCAGTCCATCACTTTTGTATGCACGAAGTGCCTCTCCTCCAGCCTCTCCTCCCACATGCTCAGGCTCGGCTTCCTCCAGGTCCTGCTCGCCCATTCTGCAAGCGCCTCTATGGCCCACATATTCTCCTTTAGGTATATCATGTCCCCGGACTGCTTGAAGTACTTGTAGAAGGCGCTCATGAAGTCGCCTTCGCAGTCTTTTTGCATCTGTATGTATGCGATGTTGCCTATGCGCACCGGCTTTGAGTTCCTGTATCCGCTCAGCCAGTTGAGCTTGCGCTCAAGAGGAACCTCAAGCCCGTCCACAGTGAACAGAGGGTGCACGAAAGGCTTTGAAGACACATCGACGTTGCTGATCAGGAAATCGAGAACCTTGTTTGCATGGCTTATCAGCCCGCAGCTGCTAAGCGCCTCTATGGCGTATGACGAGTCCCTTATCCACACATATCTGTAGTCCCAGTTGTTGTCTCCGCCGATAACCGTTGGCATGGAGGTGGTTGCGGCTGCTATGACGCCCCACGATGCCCTGTATGTCAGGCCGAGCAGCACCAGTATAGACCTGTAATAGGCCTTGCTGAACTCGCTCACCTTCACGGCGTTAGAGAGGTTCTGTCTGCTGTACTCGAAGCTGGCGTTGAGAGCCTTGGAAGGATTGACGAACTCTATGCTGTCGTTGTCGAACACCTTGTACCTCTCGTACTCCGAGTACGATGCGACTATGTATCCGCTTCCCGGCTCGAACTCAAGCGTAGTGCCAGACAGCCTGTACTTGCCCTTCACTGTGACATAGAGGCAGTCCTGCTGCCCCTCTGTAGTGAACTTGAGCCCGTAGCTTGTGGTCTCCAGCGACGGCACCTTGCTTCCGTACATGAACGCTGGGTCTATGTCAGCCTTGAACGGCACGTCGCTCTTGAATACTCTTATTATGGCAGTGGCTCCGAGCTGCAGGAAGTCCTTTGTGACCAGTTTTCCGGCGCGCGTGGTGAAAACGTTCTCTACCACCAGGGAGTTGCCCATATACCTTGACTCCACCTTGTATCTGGTTGTCGGGCACATTGAGAAGTGGCCCCCCTTGCGCGAATCAAGTATGCTGCAGAATATGGTGGGGGAGTCAAACCTCGGGCACGGGAACCATACCACGTCCCCTCCAAGCTCCAGGGCCGAGGTTATGCCGTTGGACAGGAATATAAGATCTCGGAGTGATTCGCCCATTCAATCACCGAAGCTTGAGGCTGATGCAACCTCCTTGAGCCAGCTAGTGAAGTATGCGATGTTTGGCGTGGACGTCTTTGCCTGGTAGGCGAGCGCGACCTTTATGGCCTGGTCGAGCCTCATACTCAGCGCGAGATGCCTTGAGAGGTAGTACGCCGAATTAGCTATCCCCGAGTCGAAGCATGCGTCTATGCGCGCCTGGGCATCAGGCGCCTTCAATGTCACTGATGATGCCATCTCAGCATACCTGCGAATAGTCTCTGGCGCGCTCTTGTCCAGCATGCCTTTGAGCATCGAGGCCTGGTGAAGCCTGCCGAGCTTCATGCATGCCATGAACCCGATGAATATGGTGGATGCGTCAGGCCCGTGAGTTGAGCTTATTACTTTCAGCGCATTGAATAGGTATCCCTTGGATTTTGATATGAGAGCCATAGCATTGTTCTTGTTCTTCGCCAGCTCGTCGCTGCGCTTGGCTGCGTTGGGATACATGAACCCGCCAAGGGTGTAGTCCACGTCATTGTAGACAGAGTCGGAGAACGCCTTGTAGTATGCCGCTGCGCCGAAAAGAAGATGCGGATCTGCTGAGGCAGCTATTGCGTCTGCATGCTCTGCGCCTGCCTCCCACTTTCGCTCGGACAGCGCCTTGGCCATGCCCGACAGAGCCGCTGAGAGAGCTGCGTCGGAGACTGGATGAGCGCTAGAGCCTGCCACGTACGCCTCGCAAAATGAGCAGACTGTATCTCCCGATTCCCGTATTATGTACGGCCTGATGCCGCAGCTTTTGCAGACCATCCTGGAGGCGATAATCCTGTCTATCTCCAGGTAGTAATCAATAGGCATGACTGAATTATGGCGGGCTAAAGATTTAATTACATAGCACTACTAGCGCTTCTTAAGCACTACGAACAGATGCAACTTGTCATACGGCATGAGGTCTATGCGCTCCTCGACACAGAACATTGTTGACACGTTTGAGAGGAACCTGCCGTATACCTTGTCCGGATCGGCGGCCACGTCTATGCTCTGCGACTTTATCGCCACGTAGGCATAGCCGCCTTTCTTTAGCAGCCTGGCGTTAAGTAGCAGTATCGAGTCCTGGTCCCTTGCTGAAAGATCCTGGTATATGGCATCTGCAATACCTACGTCTCCTGCGTACGAGTCCACATCCCTTGCGTCCTTGTGTATGGGCAGCATGTTGCCCCTTTTCTCGCACACCTTCAGCAGGTCCCTCATGCTCCTCTCCGCCATCTCGACGCAGTATACCAGGCCCTTCTCCCCAACTATATCGCTCACGTGGCTGCACGTAGTACCTGTGGAAGCGCCGAGATACAGTACAGACGATCCTGGACGTATGGACAGCGTGCGCAGACCCTTTATTATCGCCGCGGCGAGCTTGCTGCGGTACGGATTCCACATCCGGTACTGCACCTCGCCTTGGTCGGTAAGGTCCTCCCCGTACACTTTCGCACCCCTGGCTATGCTTGCTGTGGCAAGCCTGCCGTCTACCCTGAAGACCCCTGGGAACAGTTTATTGATTTCCATAGCGCTACATAATTCGAAGCTTATATTTTATAACAGTTTACAGCAGATAACCTAATGATAGGGATGCGACCCCCTGCCTCACAAGAAAGGATCATATCAGATGTGCTACGCCTAGGCAGGGAGTCCCAGGGATACCGCGAGCTGCTCTCGGGATTCAACGACTACCTGAAGAGCGCGCTTGATGTGGAGCGGGCCATACTTAAGGATGCAGCGCAGATGGACAAGCTGCTGCCTGCTGACGAAGTCGCACTCAATACAGGAAAACCGTACGTGGACAACAGCCTGAGCGACTACTCGGCGTTCAACGAGCTCATCGAGTATTACAACAGCGGCTTCAGGTGCTGCGCCATACTGCCGCTGTCCAATGACGGAAAGGCCCTTGGCACCATAACGCTCCTGTCAAAGGATGAGAAGGGCTTCGGGCAGGCGCACGTTGGCATGCTGAGCCTTGCATCAGGAATAATCAGCATAGAGGCATCGTACAAGTATGAGAGGGAGAGGAGCCTTAGCGTGGCGCGGTATTTCGACGCGTCGTTCAACAACGCGTTCATGCAGTTCATAATCGACGGCAACGGAGCCGTGGTAAAGGCCAATAAGGTGGCGTTGGCGCACGCAAGCAGGCTGCAGAGCGAGCTGGGCGGAGTTGGGATAGATGACTTCTTCTCCATTGGCGAGGGGGGCCTGGACAGGATCAAGAAGGGCCTTGCGGTTGAAGCTTCCGGAATCAACAGCCAGGACCCGTCAGCATACTATCTCGTGCCCAGCAAGGTGGACGACGGGCTTATGCACGTGGCAGTAATTGACGTGGGGGGACTGCGGGACGCCGAGGGCAGGGCAGGAATGCTGGACAACGCCGGCAATGACGTATTCTTGGTTCTGGACCAGAACCTGTGCATAGAATGGGCGAGCGCGAACCTGGAGACGGTATTCAGGATAAGCACTGACGCAGCGCATGGACGAAAGCTCACAGACTTTATAATATCGCCAGTAGACATCGGCAATGCGATAAAGGGGACCAAGGACAGAAAATACACCGCTCGCGCAGTGCTCGGGCCTGGGAATGATGTTGAGTTCGCCGTCAAGGTAGTGGCCTACAGGCAGGGCGGCGCAATAAATTGCATCATATCCAAGGACTATGACAGGCAGGTAGGCGCGCTGGAACGCACCCCGGCCGAGATGATGGCGCTGTCCAATGACCCGATGGTGGAGATAAACGGATCAGGATACATATCCGCGTACAACAAGGCCGCAGAGACGCTGTTCGGGCTTGACAGGAGCGTAATCGGCACCCCCATATACGCGATGTGCGCAGACAGCGAGAGCCAGAACAAGATCGTGGCCTCGCTGCCAATATCCAAGTCCAACGGAGTAATTACCGACGTGTATGTCAACCTTCTGGAACGCAAGGACAGGTCGCTGATCCCATGCGTGCAGACGATAAAGCCCATGCCGTCTACGGACGGCACGATGAGGTTCCTTATGATCATAAAAGAGCTTGCCACCAAGAGGAGGTTCCAGGAGCTGCTGAGCCAGCTCGAGAAGGAGCAGAAGGAAGTGGAGAGGCTCAGAACAGAGAGCGACCTAAAATCGCAGTTCATCTACAACATATCCCACGATCTCAAGACTCCTATAACAAACATAATGGGCTTCTCAAAGATAATACTCACCGACTACTCGGCGAGCCTCACCAAGGAGCAGAGGGACTACATACAGATAATATACGATGAGTCTGAGAGATTCCTGCAGCTAGTCAAGCAGATACTTGACGTGGCCAAGCTCTCTTCAGGAATAGTGAAGCTCGATACGCAGGACGTGGACCTTGGCAGCATACGCAACAACCCCAGCATAACGGCCCTTGAGCAGGCATGCCAGAACAAGGGCCTGACTTTCGACTGGAAGGTGGACTACGACGTACCGCCGATACCTGCAGATCCCAACAGGATGATACAGATATTCTCAAATCTGATCAGCAACGCCATAAAATTCACAGAGCATGGCGGCATCAGCGTCAGCATATCAAAGAAGAGGAACAACGTGATAGTGAAGGTGAGCGACACTGGAATAGGGATAAGCAAGGAGGACAGGGCCAAGATATTCAAGAAATTCTTCCAGTTGAGAAGGGGCCTTGTAAAGCAGGAGGGGGCCGGAACTGGGCTGGGACTGTCAATAGTCAGGGAGATAGTCCATCTTCACGGGGGGGAGATGAGAAGGGTTGAGTCCGAACCTGGCAAGGGAAGCACGTTCTCGTTCACTATGCCCATCTCGCAGAGGGTGAAGAAGCGCACGATCAAGTACAATGCAGAGCACCAGGAAGCAGCGCGCTAGCTGATCAAGGCACGTATGCGGCACACGCGTCGGACGAGTTCATCGACTGGTATGCGCTTGATACAGTGGCATACGATTCGCCCTGATATATGCCCATGAACTTTGAAGTGACAACATACTGGCCGGTTGCGTTGAACTCTATGCGCATTGCAGGATACGTGCCTATTCCGGATACTGAACTGTAGGTTATATTGTACATGGCTGCGGACAGCTTTGTTATCGAAGAGATTATTGTTGTTGGCACGGCCACGCTCACGTTGGCGAATGTGCTCGGTCCTGAGGGCACCGCCCCGAAGGCCTTTGAGTAGTCTATGTCATACTGCGTCTTTGTGCAGGCCCCTGCATCACTGCGGTATAGCGCCTTGTACTTGTTTATGAGCACACCGTAGCTGGTTGTGTTGGCAAGCTCGAGCGCGGCCTGGGTCTTGTTTACAGACACTGTGGTTGTCACAGAAGTAGTTGCGAGCGTAGTTGACTGGGTTGTGGGACTGGTAGATGCATAGGTATGCTGAGATGTTGTAGCGTTCAGGTAGGATAACCAGGGGCTCACGGCGACCCCAAGGCTGCTAGGAACGTAGGTAAGAGCAAGGGTCACAGAGCCGGAGCTTGATGATACGAGCTTTATCTGAAGGTCTGCCTGGGCAGCATGGCTTGCGCTTACGTTCACAGACTGCCCTGGCGAGAGGTCTGCCACTGCTATTTTGTTTGTGAGCACAGGATTGTGGCCTATATACAGCATTGCCCCTGACCCGCTTGCCGACGCAATGTACACTGATGATGCATTGGCGCTATCGGGCAGGTAGAAGGTTGTTGCAGAGCCGTTAGCCAGAGTGAAGGTTGAGGTGGACGAGACTGTGGGGGCCTTGGCAGCAAGAGACAGTGCAATGGCTATTATGATGACAATGACTGCCGCCGCTACTATCAGGGCAGGCTTGCTTGACCGGTGGTGCTGGAATGGCATTGTAACACCAGACTACTTGCATTGAATAGCTTTTATAGTTTGTGCCTATCTCCGGGAAAGAACTTATTTATGCCTTTCCAGCCATTTAGCTTATGGCGATCAGATGGACTCCGTACCTGCAGACATAAAACCCGACATAATATCTATGATCAATGACAGGCAGCAGGTAACATACAACGAGTTCAGGAGCTTTGCGACGTCTATGGGAGTGGCAGAGGAAGTGCTCAGGCGGGATCTGGGCGAGCTTGAGGATGCTAACGCCATAGCATCAAGGAGCAGCGGGGGGATACTGACATATTACATACTGCAGAACGAACCGGTGCTTAGGCGCATAATGATAGTGGAGGATGACAAGAACATAAACAAGCTGATGGGCCTTGCTGTCGGAAAGGGCTTTGACATAACGCAGCTATTTGACGGCAAGGAGGCTCTTGAGAAGATAAAGTACGAGAAGCCTGACCTTGTGATACTGGACCTCATGCTTCCTGGCGCCGATGGACTGGAGATATGCCAGAGCATAAAGAAGAACCCGGGCCTTAGCGACATAATAGTCATAATAGTCAGCGCGATGGATCCCACTACAAACAGATTCAAGGGCATAAAGTACGGCGCGGACTACTACGTGAGAAAGCCGTTCGACCCGGTCGAGATACGCAGCCTTGTCACGATCTTCTTGAAGAAGAAGGGGAAGAAGTTCGACCCTCTGGTAGACCTGCCTAACGAGGACAAGATATCGGAGGCTGTGGAGAGGGTGGTGCAGGGGAACGAGAGCGGATACGAGCTTGGAAGAATACAGGTGGAGGGGCTTGCGCAGTTCGCAGGCAGGTTCGGCACAGATTCAGGCGTTACGATACTAAGGCTGGTGTCACAGCTGCTGCAGGACAAGGCCAAGGAGCGCGACTCAAAGCTCTTCGTCGGATTCCTTAACGGCGACGATTTCGTGGTGGGAGGGGACCAGAAGAGCATGGAGAAGTTCATAACAGATATACAGGCAGAGTTCTCTGCTGTGCTGCCATTCATATACCAGAGCGAGGGCTACAAGCCAATAGAGCTTGGCATAGATGATATATACGGGGCTGAGACCCCCAAACTCGAGCTGACATACGCCCCTATAAAGAAGGACTACATAATGGAGATGCGCAGCGAGATACTCAAGGGCAAGAAGGAGAAGACCGATATAGGCTCATACACTTACGAGGAGCTCAGGAAGATGCTGGGCAGCGAGGAGCTGGACATAACCATAACAAGAGGGCACGACGGAGTGAGGCTGTCAATAGGAAAGGAAGGGAAGGAACGCTGATAGACTAGCCCTTGCGGCGCTTTGGTGCAGAGCCAGAGGGCTTTGACTTGCGCTGCTGCTTGTCCACATCAGTTGCGCTTTCAAGCAGCTCGGTTATGTGCGCGTCATCTTCAGGCCTGTCAAGCGCGCTGCCCATGAGGGCCTCGCTCTCTATGATGCCTTTCTCCAAAAGCTTGTATATTTCCTGCGACCTATTGAATGACTCGACCTTCTTGCTTGTCCGTGAGGGTTTCTTCGCCATGATAATCATTTGGATTGTTAAGCCCCAGATAAGTATATATTGTTTTCTTGGTGCCTCGGTTATATGGATGAGGGCACTGGCAATGGGCTAGTTGCTAGATGGCATCAGATAGGCCCTATGGCCTGCTATGCAATGGCAGGCGCAACCATTATTTAAGGTACGGGCAGGTATCATTAGTGCAGTCCCATCGTCTAGTGGCCAAGGACCGCGGGCTTTGGACCCGCGTACCCCAGTTCGAATCTGGGCGGGACTATGCTCATTCTATGGTGTGGAGGGATTAAGCGTAAAATTTCTAGAAAAAGTCATGATTGAAGCAGCTGAACTGTAGT
>DAHVAU010000058.1 GCA_027314465.1 Microcaldota archaeon | reverse complement strand
GGGTTCCTTGACAGCGTCACCAGAACGTTTGCGTCTGTGAACGAGTTGCCTACAGTAATGGTTATTGGGGATGACGTTGTCCAGTCCGGATGCGAAGTACCAGTATCCTCGGCAACAAGGTTTAGGGTGTATGTTCCTGCTGCAATAGGGATGAAGTTGTACGTCAGGGTAGAGCCTGAAGAGACGTCGAAGAACGAATGTATGTTGGTACCGTTGAGGTACTCTATTGTGAGATTGTATGGGCCCGTGCCCCCGAATACGCTTGCTGTAAGCTGGTCAGGCTCCCCCACTAAGCCAGTATAGCTTGCAGGGATGAGTGACGCCATAGGGTAAGAATTGAGCTGCATTATGGCTGGATTGGATGTTATGCTGTAATTACTATAGCAAGAGTGATATGCAGTATTGCACATGTTGTAGACATAGAACTCGAATCCGTACAGGCCGGTCTGCGTTGCTGATGAAGTTGCGAAATTGCACTCAAACTGCATCGCACCCAAACCGGTGCCCGATGGGCATGTGGAATTGCTGTTGAGCAGTGTGCCTGCCTCTGATGCAGTGTAGCTGGACTGGGAAGGGCCTTGCGCAAGCCATTGGTAGGAATAATTGTAGCCATTAAAATTACTGCCCAGACATTCGGTGGCGTTTATTGTCTGCCCCTGGTCGAATATGGCAGTTGACGCGTTGCAGTTTGGCGATGATGTGCTGCTTGCGCTGGCTGAATTTACGAATGAGGCAGCAAGTATAACGGAGATCGTCAGGAGCATCAGGATTGCTTTATTGTTCATCGTTATCACAATTTCATAATTATCTAATCATTTGGTCAGCCTAAGCCAGGCGTCGGTACTGAAGACGGAGGAGCCGGTAGCGTAGTAGTTGTGGTGGTAGTGGATGTAGTAGTCGTTGGCACTGTTGTGGTTGTCGGAGGCGATGTGGTCGTGGTTACCGGCGGAACTACTATCTGCGTTGTGGTTGTTGGCGGCTGAGTAGTTGTTGTTGTCGCTGGCGCTGTAGTCGTCGTTGATGATGTAGTAGTTGTAGGCAACGTAGTCGTAGTTGTGGTCACTACCGGATGATGCGGGTGATGACGGGGCTTATGTGTCGGAGCGTGAGGGTGTGGCTTTGGCGCCGTAGTGGTCGTGGGATGTGGCTCAGTTGTAGTGGTAGTTGGATGCTGCACAGGATGATGCTCAGGCTTCTTGTGCTTCTTTGGATGGTGTGTTATGTTGTGTATGATGTTGTGTATGTGATGCTTCTTTGGGACTGTGGTTGAAGTGGGAGGCGCTGTTGTCACTGGAGCAGGATATGCCGGCTGCGTGGTCGGAGGAACTGTTGCTTCGGGGGGCTTGACTGTGGTAGTTGTGGTGGGCTTTGGCTTGTGAGGCTGCGGTATGGCGATATGTATCTTCGGCACCGTGGTCGTCGTCACAGGTATGGTCGTAGTCGTTGTCGTAGGCGCCGGCGCGCAGGCTGGAGGCTTGTGCTCCTCTTTATGCTCCGCGGCCTTTGGAGCTGACGGTCCGATCACCCCGTAAACGCCTAGCAGTCCGAACAAGAGGGCCCCTGCAGCGAATCCGCCTGCGGCTGACAGCGCATATCTCGGATTGCTGAACCATCCGGCTATGCCCTTGCGGCGCTTCTCATCTTCGTTGTCTACTGCAGATCCTACTGAAGGATCAGATGTTTTCGAAGTGCCATTGTCCGCGCCCATCACTATTGGTATGGGCTTTGTCTGCTCGCTTTCATCCTTCCTCCTGATGGAGCTAAGCTCGGTTATGTTGAACCTTCGCGCACTATGCTTCCCGTGTTTAAAGATAGACATATTCACTTCCCACAAAATAGACAGGTGTTATGTCCCCTTCCGTCCTTTATATAACCACTGCCCAGATAACCGTCAGTATTTATTAAATATTGCATACTAACGGTGCGCTGACTGGTGGACCTGATATCAAGCATGCAATCATTATGCTTTCAGGCTTGCCTGCTATTTAAGCATTGTCAATTTACACAGTTTACACGATGTGCGCTGTTATAATGTAACAGGCATGAGAAGACGGCCAGGGCTATGGTATTACCTGCGCATCCTTGTCTGCGTTGATGTTGCGATACTGGCAACAGCAAAGGATACGAGCGCTATTGCAAGTATGATGGCCTCGAATGCATACAGGGGCATTGTGCTTGCAAAGGGCACGAAGAAGTCGACCAGGCCCATGGGCAGTGCAAGGGCGAGGTACTTCTTCTTTCCAGTTGCCGCTGCCACAAGAGCGAGCAGGCCCCACGAGTAGTGCAGCAGCATGGATGAGATCCTCTCAGCTATGGACAGCGCGATTGGAAGCACAGCCGCTCCTGGCGAGGCGAACAGTGCCGGGCTTGATGAATAGAGGGCGGAGTAGATGGACGCGGCCGAGGGTGAGCTTGATGCAAGCGCCAGGTATATCGCAACCAGGCTAAGCAGGCCTGATGCGCCAAGCAGCACCCCGTTCTCCCAGAACGCAAGGCCTATCCCGTATGCGCCCGCATTGCGCAGCCCCATCTTCCTGCGCCTGACTGCATACCTTGCAAATAGGTACGCCAGACCAACCTCAAGTATTGCTGTCTGCAGGCCGTAGTATAGGCCAAGGATGTATAAGTTGGAGGTGGCATTGACATACTGTATTGTCAATGACTGGAATACGTACTTTATGCCTATTGCAATCGCATACGCCCCAAGAGAGTATGCCAGCACCCATGGGTTCATGGTGTGCTTTTTCTTCCAGTAGTAGGCGACAAGGCCTGCTGCTATTGCCAGCACTGCAAGAGGCTGCAGAAAGTATACTGGATCGATGTTCTGCACGCTATTGGATGGCAATGCAGTCTATTTAATGCTTGTCAGGCGGCAAGCCCGGCAAGTTTAATATATCAGAGCTGGGATTAATGATAGGCACCAGGGTTGGGGACTAGCATGATAAAGGTCATAGGGAACAGGGGCATACTGGAGGTCATAGCGATCTTCTCAGTGGTAATGCTTGTTGGATTCCTTATAGCTGACTATGCGATAAAGACATCGAGCGTGTACATACTGCTAAACAGCCTGCAGAGCCCGCAGTTCGTTGACGTATCGTACATGCTAGACGCTGTGCTTGTGCTCATAATAGCAATGCTGCTTCTCAAGAGAAACAGCGCGGCTAGTAAGAGCCTGCTCTTTCGCATGCTTGAGGGCATAGTGGTGGGCTTTAGCTCGTACTTCGTCTTCCTGCTGGTGCTGCTTATGGGCCTTGGGCACCTGTACACTCTTACTGACTATTACGCAGTGGCTGGCATGGCTGCGGTCGTGCTCGTGCTTCTAAAGAACGATTATCCCGTATTCAAGAACATCGCCATGGTCACATCAAGCATGGGCGTGGGCCTCATACTCGGATTCAACTTCAGCTTCATATACGCAGTAGCGATACTTGCCGCAGTGGCCATCTACGACTACATAGGCGTGTTCAGGACAGGCAGCATAGTAAAGATGGCAAGCGCGATGTCCTCTGAGAACATGTCCTTTCTGATGGGCGTGTCTGACATGGAATATGTGCCGGTGCAGTCAGTCGGCATAAAGGACGCGCTTGAATATGAGAGGTACCTTGAGAGGAGCCACAAGCTCGACAACCCGAGGTACAGGAAGGCAGTGGCAAGGGGCCGCCTTCCCGTGCTCTCGCAGATATCGCTTGGCGAGGGGGACGTGAGCCTCCCGCTCATGGCCATAGTCAGCTCGTTCTACTACCTGTCAAACCCAATGATCACCTATGGGCTGATTGTAAGCGCCATAATGGGCATATCAGTAACGATGCTCCTTCTGAAGAGGTACAAGAGGCCGCTTCCGGCAGTGCCTCCTCTGTTCGCCTCGATAAGCATATTCGTTGGGATCGCGTTCCTGTTCCTGCACACGTACACGCTCACCAACACCGCAGCGCTTGTTGGAGTAGGCATGGCGGTGCTGGTTATAGACGTTGCAGCTGCATCGCGCAACAGGGAGAAGAAGAGGAAGGTCTCGCAGAAGTACATGCCCAGGAACCCCAGCGGCATTGCATGGCCTGCGGACCGCTCGAAATAATATATACTAATATATATTGTGACGGTAAGAGTAATAGCCGCTGCTCCGATCATCTAGCTCGGTCAAGGATGCGAGCCTCTCACGCTCGAAACTCGGGTTCAAATCCCGATCGGAGCAAGTACAATTTACGACGACAGAGCTGGATTCAAATCCGTAAAGCAAACCGAATACAAAAGGCTTATCAACAGCCTTTATCCGGTTCTCCCGACTCTTACTCACCATCAATTCAAGAAACTGAAGGAAATCGTACATAAATAATTCCTAAAGAAGTTCTCAAAAAATCAACCCCAGATACGGTAGCCTGAACAAAAGCTTTGCCGAACGGGAGGTTCAAATGCTCTTCAGGGTTATAAATAATCCAAAACTCCGACTGCTCTTCTCATATCAAGCGCAGCTTGTTCTCATAAGCACAACCAAGCAGTAGCTATACAAAGAGATAGATAAAGCATTTTCACTAGAAGAAGCAGAATGCCTTGAAAAGAGTATTATGTCAAGCTACTGAACTCGTCAACCGACAGGTTAGCTTCGCTTATTATAGTCCTTAACATGCCCTTGCCCATTGGCCTATGGGCAGGAACCACTATCATATATTCGGGTTTTCTATCTCCAAATAATTTCATGTACCGCTCCTTCCTGTCAAGGCGCATTACAATGTGGCTTCCTTTCTGATGATTTACCACATAACCTATTTTAGAAAGAGCCTTTATCACTTTGTCGTAATTAAGAGGTATCAGCCTAGACACTTATCTGCACCGATTCTACAGGAATAGGATCGCCATGCCTCTTCAAAGACTCCATATATGCCTGTATGGCTTCCTTCATGTTCTTCATCAGTTCCTTCTTAGTCTTGCCCTCAGTAGCGCAACCTGGAAGGTCAGGAACCTTGCCTACATAGATCCCGTCTTCATCTCTTTCTATCAATACTCTGAATTGAATAAGTCTCACCTGTCGCTCATAATTATATTATAGTTACACATATAAAACATCTCGCTTGAACCTTAGATTCATTTATTTCAACATCATGTTGCTATTGCTGTACTTCTTGAGCAGTTCAGTGAAGTCCCTAAGCAGCTCCCTTAGCAGGCTGACATGCTCATCGTGCGCCTGGATGGCGCTGAGCCTTTTGTCCCGGACTTGTTCTTCCTGGAGCTCTTTTTGGTCGTCAACGTCAAGCTGTATGGAGTCCGTTCTCGTAAGCACCTCAAGCCTCTGCTCAAGGCCCTTGATCTTCCTTATGAGCGGTTCGCTCTTTATGTTCCTGTGCACTGTCTCGATCATTCCACTGGCAGGATCTGTTATCCTGAAACCTGGGCCGGGCCCCCGCTCACTCCAACGCCAGGGTGCTGGTACACCCGCACGTAGCTCACCTTTGTGGTGTACTCTTGCTGCGCATCTGCTGGAGATACTGCGGTTATTGGGGGATTCCTCATGAAAAGGTCAAGGTTCATGTTGAGC
>DAHVAU010000047.1 GCA_027314465.1 Microcaldota archaeon | reverse complement strand
ACCTCGCCCTGTACCACCTCATCTATGTCAAGGCTGAATGCCAGCGCATTGAACTTGAGCTTGTGGTGCGTTGATGGGTCTCCAGGCATTATGAATCCGTCGCTTATATCGCTGACCTCGAACACTGTTACTATTATGCCTAGGTCCCTGTCCAGCGTACGCTCGTACTTGGCCCTGAGCACCTCTAGAGCAGTCTTGTTTATGTCCTGCCCGAAGTAGCTTGGAGGTATGCTTATCGTGTCCTCTATTGAATATATATAATACAAACAATGCACCAGCAGAATATTAGACAATAACATTTAAAAGGCAAGATATATTAGCATTTCCATGGTCAGATCAGCTGCCGTGCAGCAGGTCGCTGAATGCCGAGGCGTCCAGGGAATGGTAGGCCTGCACGTAGCTGCCTTTAGTTATTCCCACTCCTGCATTGGATCCGTGCATGCGCATGGTGATCCCTAATGCGCCCTCAGATGTAGATGCCATTGCAGCGTCCTTTGCCATCAGGAACGTGAAGGGCTCCGTGCTGTCGGAGCTGGTCTTGTAAAATAGCCCCAGGTCTGCACGCATCCTGTCGAACACTGCAGTTGCTCCGTGCGATGCCCCTCCAAATACAAGAGATGCAGTGACCGGATAGCTGCATGCGCAAAAGCGCTTCAATGAGCTGGTCTGCCCCATAGTTATCAGCTCCATCCCGGAGGCTTCTGGCAGTTTCAGGCTCTGCAAAGACGCATTCCTGCCGTTTATGGAATAGCCCATGTACAGAGTATTGCCGGATATGCTGTCAGTCATGCTTACGCTAATTGGCACCCTGTATATGCGCTGGCGCGAGACAGGCGTTTGGTAGATGCCGGGATTGCTTTTTAGAACACTGCCAGACCCGCTGAATGGAGCGTCATTGCATGCCTCTAGCGCACTGCCCCTTGCAGGGGCATACGCACCCGCAGAACTTGACGCCATTAGTAGCTCCTTTGATGCCTGTGTAGCGAAGGATACGCGACTAGTGGAGGTGTTGAACATCAGCACCGACTGCACGAAATAGAAGCATAAGCTGTTAGCTGACCTTGATGAGAGCACTGCGTTGAGCTGAAGCGATGCCCGGTGGTATCCAGTTATGGGGGATACTGTACCGTATTTCATGCCTTTGGACACGTGCATGTCAGTTATGCGTGCTAGTCCGGTTATCTGGCCAGTCTCTACAGGAAGCAGCACCTTCCTACCCCCACAGTTGTATGCAATGCCCGGAGAGTTTATGCCCACAGGCATAGGATATGCGCCTATTGGTATTAGATACGGCTTTGGGACTGCAGGGGCAGTTGCGCATGATAACTGCTGCATGGCTGCAGATTTTGTAATAGCGGTGCTACGGCCGGCAGATGCATAGTACGGAGCAGCTGATGTCATCGCCAAGGCTGCGCACATTGCAGTCTTTCTGAGCAGTGGCTGGAGCTGGCGCTCAGTGCCCCTTGTTATTGTACGGGATGCTCTTGCAATACCAGTTGTCATCGTTAGACTGCAGGCTTTTGTGATATTTTAACCTATTGGATAGGCACTGGCAGTTATCTGAACTCGCCTGATCTTGAGATGGTTAACGCATCTGCGCCCTTGGCCCTCAATGCAGCCCGAAGCTTGGAATCGTTGGTGCACACGCAGCTGAATCGCAGAGCATTGTCCAGGATCCATTTGTCTACGTACCCATTATCCGCTTCTGTCTTCACCTTATAGCGCTTTATCAGCTCGAGAGCCGTCCTGGCTGGAGCCCTTGCCCTGCCACTGCTACCGGCCTTTGATTTTAGCTCCCTGACAACGCCCGTGGATATGACAGGATCTAGGCCAAGCCTTGCTTGCACTTCCCTGAAGATGTCAACGTTGTTCTGCAGTGCAAGCAGTATGGAACTTGTATCGACAATTATGCCAGGCATGGAAGGACATTTATATGTGGCTGTGTAACCTATTTAGTGTTTTGCCCAACGGTGGGCCAATGGCTGACACAGAGCACATCCTCAGGAATTACAGGACCATAGCGGTAGTTGGATTGTCAAGGGACGAGTCCAGGTACAGCTACAAGGTCTCCAAGTTCATGCAGGATGCAGGATACACGGTTATACCGGTTAACCCTTCGGCGCAGGAGCTTCTGGGACACAGGTCATATCCGGACATAGGCTCCCTGCCAATAGTGCCAGACATTGTAGACGTATTCCGCCCTTCGGCTGAGGCGCTGGAGATAACAAAGCAGGCAGTTGCAAAAGGCGCAAAGGTGGTGTGGCTGCAGGAGGGCATAGTGAATGACGAGGCGCAGGATTATGCAACAGCGCATGGGCTTGAATTCGTGCAGAACAGGTGCATAATGAAGGAGTATCTTAGATTCAATGAGGGAACGTGATGGACCTTGACATGTATGCTGAAGAGCTTATATACAACTACGAGCACCCGAAGAACAGGGGGGCGATGGAGGGGGCTAGCGCGCAGATGCGCGAAGAGAACATATCGTGCGGCGACAGCATAACAGTATACCTCAAGATAGAGAACGGCAAGGTGAGCGATGCGAAGTTCGATGGATCCGGGTGCGTCATATCCATGGGAACGTCAAGCATGCTTACCGACCTTCTGAAAGGAAAAAGCCTTGCAGAGGTTGAGGCGTTCGGAAAGGACAAGCTCCTGGAGTTGATAAGCATAGATCCAGGGCCGGTGCGCATGCACTGCGCCACGCTCTCACTAAGGGCCATAAGGAAGGCAGTGCTTGAATACGAGAAGAAACCACTGGACAGGGACACAAAGGAGCTCTGACTATCCCAATTCCGCCTTAAGCCTCTCTATCAGAGATATATCGGCAGGGTCGGCTCCGCGCAGAACGGCCAGATGGTATGAGACGTAGTCGCCGTAATGAAGCAGATAGAACATGCGTTCGATGTATGTCCTGCCCTTAGGCTCTATGATATTGAACTGCGAAGCCGTTATCTCTTGCGTTACTTCTATGCGCTTTTTTATGCGCTCCGATTCCGATCCGAACACCATGAAATAGAACCTGTCCTTAAGATATGTCTGCGCCAGTGCCATAGTGTCGTTGTGGTTCAGCTCCGGGAAGCTATTTGAGTATGCCAGTACCTTTGCGTTCTCGTTGAATTGCGTCTTCCAGCGGTAGGCCACGCCCTTGTACGGGTGCGATCCAAATATTGCAGGTATGCAGCTACCTTCCATGATCGCCTTGGCATGCACAAGGCACTCGATATTGTCGTTATCCAGCGCATCTAGGAGCTTGTACGAACCGTCTGCCTCCTCCTCACTCACAATCCCAAAGCCCCGCAGCAGAGGCATTATCATGTATCCCGTCACAGAGCGCGGCTGGAGATCTCGGCGCGGTATACGTATGTTCTGGTCGCCCTGCCCGTACAGTTTTCCCCCAGCGCTTATGGTAACGATGTGCGCGCCTCTGGCCTTTGCATCTGCTGTGGAACTGAGCGTCTCCTCCGTATTCCCTGAGTAGCTTATTGCTATGAACAGCGTTGACTTTGACACGAACGATGGCGCAGTGTAATCATCAGCAATCATTACGGGCTTGCTGGAGTATAGTTCCTGAAATATGCGTCCTGCTATGCCCGAGCCGCCCAGGCCGGCGATGACAACATTGGCAGTATCATCAGGGACGTCGACCTTCTGGTCGAAGACTAACTGACTTTTTAGAGTTCCCAGTTCCTCCTTGAAATCCATTGCATTCACCAATATCAGTATCTTAAGCTTCCTGCCTCACTGGCCTTGGACAGCGAATCGCCGACCAATCCATTCAGCTGTTCTGTGGTAATGTCCCCGCTGACTTTGTAGTCCACCCTCCCAGTGGCACCTATTATTACAACGCCAGCCCAGTCATTGATCCCATACAGCTTCCTAAGCCTTCCATTTGCATCTACCACTGCAGGGTTTAGCGCCGATGAGGCAAGCGCGCCAGTGGAGCATATTGTTATGGTCACAACAGGATGCTTGCGGTATTTCTTCCTCATGGCAGTTATGGCAGGAGCCATACCGTTCAGGCCCCTGCGCCTTGGACTGAAGTACAGTACCACCACTGTGCCGCGCAGCCTGCGCAGCGTGATTGGGGCTCCCACATTTACCCACTGCACGTCGCTGGGAAAGTCTGGGGCCTTGCGGGTTATCAGGCCCATTACTCCTCTGGCCATGCATCTACTCGACTGGCAAAGGATTTAAAGTGTGGCATGGATTTCGCAGAGAATGTTATAAAGATTTTGAATAAGGCATAAATAGCAAGGCCGCGCAATGCTGCTCACTTGGTTTCATGGCAACTAATTCGCACGGCATACGCATACTAGATGCCGCGCCGGGGCGGTCCGGAGCTGCGCATGACGCGCGCCTGGATGCCGAGTTCAGGAAGCTTGTTAGGGATAGGGACACGGCTGGGGCGATCAGGTTCATGAGCTTGCATTTGCAGAGGCTGGAGCGGATACTTAGGGACAGCTCGGTTGCTGACATCCCTTTCAGGATAGGTAACGGGCACAGATACGTGAAGATACCGGCAATGGCTGAGGCTGTAATGTGGAGCACTGAACTCGATGCTCCGAACTGGGCCCCGTGGCTAAGATACTCTGCGGAGATGTTCATGCTCATGATGAAGGTGTTCCCCGAAGGGCAGATACAGATGAGAGATGGGAGCGGCAGGCTAATCGCAGGGCTGAATACAGTACGTGTTAACTGGGACGGAACCCAAGGCACCCTGCCCAGGCTAGGCGACCTCATCAGAAACGCCGAGGCTTTTGAAGAGTCGTACAGTCCTAATGGAAACACGCTGTTCATGGTAAAGATGAGCGTGGCGCAGGACCAGCAGGGAAGCGGACTGCCGTCACGGTGCATAGATATTCTCAGGGAGACGGCGGTTATGCTTGAGGTAAGCCATGTGATAGGCGCTTTTAGACCCAATGGTTTTGGAAGGTACAAACTGGAGAATGGACCGGACTCAAGTTTCTTGAGCTACTGCTACAAAAAGCGCAGCGATGGGCTGCCAGTAGACGCATGGATAAGGAATCTTGTGCGCAACGGCATGGTTCCAATAACAATAGACAGACTTGCCCTTACCAAATTAGCTCCAATTGAGGAATTCAGAAGATACATGACTACGTATAAAGCAGGGGAGTGGAGAATGTTCGTAGCAGACCCAACAAGCCTTGAGGGGGCAGGGGAGAGATGGGAATGTGGAGAGACCGGAAGGTGGGATGTTCCTGCACATATAGGATCTGCCATATACACCGAGCCCAGGCTGATGGGCAGGATACCAATAAATCCGGCTTAATTATCTCTTTAGAAAAGCGTATCCAAGAGTCAGATATATCAGTTTGGCTATGGTGTAGTTTGGCGCAACCAGCCCGCCTATCGGGCTGAGCTCGCAGAAGTCAAGCCCTAGTAGTTCCTTGCCGGCAAGTACCTCCTTAAGTATCGATGCCAACTCGTAAAAGCCCAGGCCGT
Organism: Microcaldota archaeon; assembly: GCA_027314465.1. Lineage (GTDB taxonomy): Archaea > Micrarchaeota > Micrarchaeia > Micrarchaeales > CABMGC01 > JAJZNA01. The sequence continues at coordinate 19,919 of DAHVAU010000047.1, read as the reverse complement.
CAGGCTCAGGAGTGCCGGTGCTAGGCATTATCGAGGGATCAAGAACATCTACATCTATGGTTATGTATACCTTGGGCCGTGTACGCTTGTAGATGTCCGCAGCTACCTGCGATGGCGTCTTGCCATGCATATCCTTTCTGTATATCGTCTCATCCTTGAACCTTGAGAATCCGTCCTCATCGGTACTGCGCACACCCACGCTCATGCAGCTGCTGCACGATTCCCTCGCACGGGCCATTACGCATGCGTGGCAGTACTTACTGCCCATGTATTCATCGCGCGAGTCGCTGTGCGCGTCGAAATGTATCACGCTGAATGCATCCTTGCCGTACTTATCCCCGACAGCGCGTATCGCCCCCATTGCTATTGAGTGATCCCCTCCGATCAATAGCGGCATCTTTCCGTCGTTGAGTACGATTCCGGCCTCCTTGGCCACCCTGTTTACCGTCTCCCCTGGGGAGTCTATGCTAGGCTCCAGCTCATCAAGAGTGTATATGCCAACCTCCTTGCTAACATCTGCGCCCAGTTCCTCGTTGAACAGCTCTATGTTCCTGCTCGCATCTATTACTGCATGCGGGCCTTCCCTGGCGCCCGACTTGTAAGTAGTCGCTGAATCGTATGGAACCGGAAGTACGGCCACTTTAGCTGATCCGTAGTCCTGGTCGAATATGCCGAACAGGTTGTACGGAGGCATCTGATGCAGCAGCTTCATTAATATCATCCTGATTTAGCGGATTAGCATTTATTTACCGTGGTTATTATTGGTTTGCTTTTGCTCTCAGCCGCTCATGCGGCTGCGTATTATCCTGTCCAGCTTCTTTGCTAGCGGCTCGCTTCTGCCCGGGAACCTGACGATCCTAAGGGGCCTGTCCGACATCCTGACAGTGAACCTGTCCTTTGGCTTGAGCCCCCCTATCCTAATGCCGTCGTATATCAGCACGCCGCGATACTTCACTACCTCGACCTCTATGACTTTCGATGCGTCAGTGACTATAGGGTTGCGGTATGGTCCGTCTACGTTGAGGAAGGTCAGGCACATCGCCTTTGGGGTGAGTATGAGCGGTCCGCCGGCAGATTTATTGTATGCCGTCGATCCTATCGAGCTTGTCACCAGTATGCCGTCGCCGCTCATGACATAGGGATATATCTCGCTCCTAGAGCTGCCCTTTGACTCGTATATCTTGAAGCTTATCTCCTCAAGGGCATTGTGCAGGAGCGCCTCGTTCACTACGTAGTATCTTCTACCCTTGTACAGCAGCTCCATCTTGTTCTCGATAGTTTCGACGGTGAACTTCCCGCTCTTGAGGTGCTTCACAACGAAATCGATGTCATCAAGGCACAGGTCTGCGTAGTATCCTATGCTTCCGGACTCTGCGCTTCTTATTGGCAGTATTGGGCCATCGAACTCCTTTGCCGCCCTGACAAAAGTGCCGTCGCCGCCTACAGCTATGCAGATGTCGGCGTGGCTGGATACATCGAAGTTTTCACGAAGCTTGCTGAGCTGTGGGTACTGCTTATTGGCGATTATCTTTACGTTCATCCAGAATGATTTGGCATGGCAACGTTTATTACGCTGCGCAGTGCCCGTACCTCACTTCACTTTCTGCTGGCGCCATAGTAGAAGTGTATTGGCCTGCCCAGGGCTGCGCATGCAACCTCCTGCATTAACTCTGAGAATGTCGGATGCGGATGTATCGTATCGGCTATGTCCTCGAGCGTTGCGCCCATCTCTATGGCCAGAGCGGCCTCTGAGATCATGGCGTTTGCATCCCTTGACACTATCTCCACGCCTTTTACAATCTCGTACTTATCATAGGCTATCTTCACGAACCCGTTCGTGCTATCTAGGGCTATAGCCCTGCCAAGCGCAGTGAGGGGGAACTTCTTTGTAGTTATACCTTCTCCGGAGATCACACCGGCTATTGCTATCTCTGGATCGGAGAATATGACTGCGGGTATGACCACATTGTCGAATGCCGCATTCTTTCCCGCAGCCACCTCTGCTGCCACCTCTCCCTGCCTTATGGCCTTGTGGGCTAGCATAGGCTCCCCTATTACGTCACCTATTGCCAGTATGTTCGGATCGTTAGTGCGCAGTGATTGGTCGACCTTCACGAATCCCTTCTGGTCCACTATGACCTTTGTGTTCTCAAGTCCGATTCCCATTGTATAAGGCTGCAGGCCTATAGCAGAGACTATTACATCCGCGCTTATCCTCTGTGCGCTCTGCAGCTTTACTCCAGTGTCATCATGGGATACCGGGACCGAATTTGTATGTATAGTAACACCAAGCTCCTGCATCCTCTTCTTTACCAGCGCTACTGCGTCAGGATCGAATCTTGAGAGCACATCCGAGTGCGCTATGACATCAACTTTGGTGCCCAGTTTTGCATAGAGAGTGCCTATCTCCACGGAGACGTATCCTGCGCCTATTATGGCCATGCTCTTTGGTATTGACTGCAGAGACAGCGCCTGCTTGTAATCAATCACGTTCCCCTCGAACTCGAAACCCTGCAGCACCCTGGGCTGCGATCCAGTAGCTATTATTGCTTTCTTGAAGTCCAGCTCCTCGCCGTTGGTGAGCTGTATCTTGTTGGATGAGATGAACGTTGCGCTGCCCTTAATGACCTCTATGCCGTTCGACTTGCACAGGTATTCTACGCCCTGTTCGAGCTTCATTGAGACTGACATGCGCCAGTCATGCATCTTTGCGGCATCTATGCTTGCGCCCTGGAACTTTATACCAAACTTCTCGGCGTGTGACATGTCGTAGAACATGTCTGCTATGTGAATGAGGGTTTTGGATGGGATGCATGCGTAGTTGAGGCAATGTCCCCCCATCCTGTCCTTCTCGACTATTGCTACGTCCATGCCCAGCTGCGACGCCCTTATGGCAGATACGTATCCACCTACGCCCCCACCCACAACAGCAAGGTCGACTTCCTCAGGTATGGATCCCATCACCATGATAATCATCCGTCATATCATTTCCAGTAGTTCGGGGTCCTCAAGGTACTTCTTCACTGCGTTGCCGAACCTTGCAGCCTGGGCGCCATCGAATATCCTGTGATCGAAGGAGAGCGAGATCGGCAGCACTTTTGCCGCCACTATCTTGCCATCCTCCACTATTGGCTCGTCCTTTATCAGGTGCACGCCCAGAATCGCCGCCTCCGGATAGTTTATCATGGGCACCGAGAGGTATCCTCCACCTAGGCTTCCTATGTTGGTTATAGTGAACGTGCTGTCCCTCATCTCGGCTATGGATATTGTGTTGTCAAGTATCTTCCTGTGCAGCTCCTGTATCTCCCTGGCAAGCTCTAGTATGCCCTTCTTGTCAGCATCCCTTATCACTATGACCTTTAGGCCGTCACTCGCCTCTGCGGCAAGGCCTATGTTGTAATACTTCTTGACTATAAGCTCCTGCCTCTCATGGTCGTAGCTTGCATTCACGGTCGGATTCTCCTTGAGGGCTGCGACAACAGCCTTTATTATGAATGGGAGGAAGGTCAGCTTCACTCCCATCTTTGCGGCATTCTCCTTCTCAGCCGTCGTTATAGAATACAGCTTGGTTGCATTGAGCTTGTCCATGTGCACTGCCCTTGGTATTGTCCATGACAGCTCCATGTTTCTTGCTATGGCCTTGCGCGTCTGCGTGAGAGGCACCCTCTCTATCTGTCCTGCGTGCTGCTCCTCAAGCACCTCCGAGAACCTGGGTATCAGCTTTTGCTGCGATTGAGAGCTGCGCTGCATGCCCCTTATATCGTTCTCAAGAACCCTGCCGCCTGGACCGGTCCCCACCACTGCGTATATGTCGATGCCGTTGTCTCTTGCCAGCTTTCTCACGTACGGAGTAGCTATCACCTCCCTGCGCTGGGGCGACGCTGACTGCTGCGTTTTCTGTGGGGCTCCCAAGCCATTTTGCGTCCTGTTAAGATCTATATGCGGAGGAGTGGACTGCAGTATCAGCTCATCAAGCGATGCCCCAGGCTTTGCGCCTTCGAACGGTATCGGAGTTGCAGGAGCACTGAGCTTGGATGGCGGAAGCGGCGGCGAATCCTGACTGCGCTGCACTGCTGGCGGAGCCGGTTTCTGGGCGCCTTGCTGTTCCCCTGCCCCAGAGACTGTAGCTATAAGATCGCCGACCTTGAGGTCTGCCCCCTCGTTTGCCGAGAATTTTACTGTGCCTGATATCGGGGCAGGCACATTCACTACCGCCTTGTCGGTCTCCACCTGCGCTATTGGCTGGTCCTCCTTCACGCTATCCCCGTCCTTGACTAGCCATTTCTGCATGCGGCCCTCAGTTATCCCTTCGCCAACGTCAACGAATCGTATCTCCTTCATTCTTGCACCGACATTATATTGTCTATTGCCTGCGAGATCTTAAGCTCGTTTGGTATGTAGTACTTCTCGTATCCCGGCATTGGATACGGGAAACTGAACGATGCAACCCTCATTACTGGGGCCTTGAGATCGAACAGGGCTTTTTGCGCTATTCTTGCGGCTATTTCCGCGCCTACACCAAAGCTGCGCGAAGCCTCGTGCACTATTATAACTCTGCCAGTCTTCCTGACGCTGGAGAGTATCGCATTCTCGTCCAGAGGGTTTATCGTCCTCAGGTCCAATACATCGGCGCTTACCTTCTTCCTCTCAACTGCCGCCTTGACTACAGGCACCATTGTTCCGTATGTTATTATGCTCAGCTCGCTGCCTTCGCTTACCAGTTTTGCCCTGCCGATAGGCACCTCGTACATTTCATCTGGTATCTCCTCTCTAAACAGCCTGTATAGCTTTGTTGGCTCGAGAAATATTACAGGATCGTTCATTCTAAGCGCTTTTATCAATAGCCCCTTGGCATCGTATGGGGTGGATGGTTCAACGACTATCAGTCCGCCCATGTGTGAGTAGTAGGCCTCGGGGCTCTCGGAGTGATGCTCGAGGGTCCTTACTCCTCCGCTTACCGGCGTCCTGACCACCATCGGCACAGTATACTGGGATCTTGTCCTGCTCCTGTAGCGTGTGGCGTGGTTTATTATCTGGTCGAAACTAAGGAACATGAATCCTGCGAACTGCACCTCTGGAACAGGATGCAGCCCTGCCAGAGCCATGCCTATTGAAGCCCCTATTATTCCGGATTCAGCAAGAGGAGTATCCATGACTCTTCTATCACCGAACTTGGCCTGAAGACCGTCAGTCACCCGGAACACGCCGCCGTCCTTTCCTATGTCCTCCCCAAGCAGCACTATCTTGTCGTTCTCCTTCATTGAGAGCTCCAGCGCGTTGTTTATAGCCGTTACCATATTTGCCTTCATTTATCATCACCCTGCCAGAAATTAGCCGCAACCGCCTCGTCTAGCTCCTCGCGCAGCACATCCGGCACATAGCTATACACGCTCGTGAACATGCTCCTTGGATCTGGCATAAACTTCTCGGCCCTGGCAACAGCGGCATCGATCCTGGCCATGTTCTCTTCGTCAAGTGATTTCTGCGCTGAATCGTCCCACAGCCCTTTGCCATCCAGGTACTTGCGCACCCTTAGCACAGGATCGCGCGTCTTCCACCCCTCGACTTCTGAATCTGGCCTGTACTTTGTAGGATCGTCTGAGGTCGTGTGCAGGCTCATCCTGTACGTTATGCACTCTATGACGCACGGGCCTGATGCAGATGTAGCTATGGCATCCCTAGTCGCCTTGTATACTGCAAGGACATCGTTGCCATCCACCTGTATGCCGGTAATGCCTGCGGCCATTGCTTTTTGGGCAAGAGTTGCGGATGCAGTCTGCTCCTTCCTTGGCACTGATATGGCCCACTGGTTGTTCTCTATTATCGTTACAAGTGGGGCCTTCCATACCCCGGCGAAATTAAGGGCCTCGTAGAAGTCGCCTTCTGAAGTGCCGCCATCGCCGACATATGCGACCACGGCCGCACCCGTATTGAGGTATTTTTGCGCCATGGCTAGTCCAGCCGCATGCGGCATCTGAGTTGCGACAGGAACTATTATCGGAAGGGCGCCCAGGCTCTTTGGCATAGCGCTGCCCTCCTCGTATCCTCTCCAGTATAGGAACATCGCATCAAGCGGTGCCCCTCGGGCGACATATACCCCATGCTGCCTGAACGCCGGCACAAATATGTCCTTCTTGCCCATTGCCATAGCGCTGCCTATCTGCGTTGCTTCCTCGCCTAGTAGCGGGGCGTACGTCACTGCCCGGCCTTGCCTTTGCAGGCTGAGGATCTTGGCATCGAGCGCTCTTGCGAGGCACATGTTCCTGTACATGTCGGTGATTTTCTTGTCGTCAAGATCTGCAGGAGCAAGAGAACTGTCTATTTTGCCAGACTCGTCCATGACCTGAAGGTATTCAACCCTGCCTTCGAACGCCTCACGCATCAATCCAATCGCCACTACTTAGATATCCCGGTTGAAATTTATTACTTTGCAAGACTACTTTAGACTGCCTTCCATAAGCATTATATGGGAGTAATAGAGAAATCGAGTTGGCAGTGCGCGCAGAGGGCAAGGCCGCATCGCTTCCTGGAAGCCCTTCAGCAAACGCATATAAATCATTACTGGACCTTCTATAACCATAATTTCTGGCATGATATTATTATGGATTGCACCTAAAATAGATGCATCTGAGGTTGATGAATTGGATTCGTTGATACTGTGCGGAGGCTTTGCCACTAGGCTGGAGCCCATAACGCTGTTTGTGCCAAAGCCGCTGCTGCCAATAGCCGGAAAGCCAATAATAGACCACATACTTGACAGTGTAGTAGCGGCAGGCGCAGAAGACATAGTACTGTCCACCAACAGGAAGTTCGCCGACCAGTTCAGCTACTGGATGTCAAACAAGAGGGCCAGTGGATTCACGCATAAGATGGAGATAGTGGTTGAGCCGACCATGACTGATGGTGAGAAGTTCGGCGCAATAAAGGGCATAAACTATGCCATAGATAATGCGCGCCTGGACGACGACCTGCTCATTATAGCAGGGGACAACTACTTCTCTTTTGACCTTCGCAAGCTTCTCGAGCTGTTCAACAGGGCAAGGACCCCAGTTATAGCGGTTCACGACATAAAATCGAGGAGAGGTGCCACCAGGTTCGGAGTTGTTGAGATGGACGGCGAGCGGATCACTGGATTCGAAGAGAAGCCTGCGCATCCCAGATCCACCCTTATAAGCACCGGGATATATATTTTCCCAAAGCAGATGCTGGCAAAATTCAGGGAGTACGTTAGCGACGGAAATAATCCTGACGCACCAGGCTATTTCCTGCAGTGGCTCATAAGCACCGAGAAGATACGCGGAGTGGTGTACGACGAGAACTGGTACGACATAGGGACTGTGGACACGTACAAGGAGGTATTCAATCAATACAACTGCACAGACGTGATCAGCACCAAGTGAGCATGGCGGCAGCGAATCTGGAGCTTAACATGGTCACCCTCAGAGAGGGTGACCCAACAAACCCAATCCCAACTTTACATCTTAGGGAGCTGGGTATATTTAAATATTTGCATGAGATTTACGAATAACGCAATAAGCAGTTTACCGTTGGCCAAACGGCATGACAACGGCAGCCTGACAGCATAATTTTACGAATTCAGTAATTTACAGTCGCAGCGCGAACTGCAGCTTATACCCTGTATTCCTCGTTCTTGAGTATAAGCGCAGGGCCCGTAAGCAGAGCCTTGGACCCGTCATACATCACAGTTAGTAGACCCCCGTTGCATCGTACATCAACAGTTCCCATGTCCACTAGTCCGGTCTTTATCGCCACAACTGCAGCTGCAGTTGCTCCTGTGCCGCATGCCTGCGTCTCACCCTCAACGCCCCTCTCGTAAGTCCTTATGCGTATTGTACGACGGTCTATCACCTCCATGAAGTCCACGTTTACTCCGGCCTCGGCGAATTCCGGCCTGTGGCGCACGAGGCTTCCAGTCTCTTTCACGTTTATGGAGTCGACGCCTGAACGGGGCACGACGACGTGCGGTTCACCGCTGTTTACGAAATACGTCGTATATCTGCTGTGTCCGACTTTAATGCTCCTGTTCCAGCTAAACGACCCTACGTACGGTCTGCCCATGTCCACGGTGAAACTGCCAAGCGCATTAGACTTCACGTCCTTAACCCCAGCCCTGGTTTCAACAGTGAAAGCTCTGCGCGAAGGACTGCGTCCTGAGAGGTACAGTGCCACGCACCTGATCCCATTACCGCACATGTCGGATTCTGATCTGTCCCTCTCCAGGATGCGCATACGCACGTCGGCTATATCCGACGGTTCCATGACAAGTACGCTGTCTATTGGATACCTGCTGGCCAGATCTGCTGCAAGATCTGGAAGCCTATCCTCGTCTACCTTGTAAGAGGTCCTGTCTATTATCAAGAATGCGTTCCCGCATCCCTCGGCATACACGAGGTTTATGTTGGCGCTGCGTAGACCTGCCATGAGTGTGGTTTGGATAGTCCGCTATAAAAATCCTTGCAGAGCCAATACGAATATCGTAGATTGGATGTGCTAACGCGTGTCGGCGCAAAAAATAATTACTAGGTGCCGTTTTGCAGGATTTCTAAGCTGTGCACCACGAACTTAGTAAAGTCCACGATGCGCCTTGCAGCAGCGATACGGGCCGCATGGCTGATAGTATAGCGTATGAGAGAAAACGTATTTATATTAGATACGGCATGATCTCATATGCAGAAGTTTACAGTGTGGTGGAAGAAAATGAGCGCTCTTAGAGTGGATGATGGCAACGGCAACGGGAAGAAGGTAGCAGCGCCAACAAATGCGCCAACCGGCATAGGCACAGTGGCACTGATGGAGGTAGCCAGGCACAGGAGCGCCAGCGATAGGCTAAGGGACCTCATGAAGACCTACAGGACGAAGGTTGAGGAGCGCGATGAACTGGCCCTGGACATAGTGACCATGCTAGCTGCAGGAAACGTAGGCAGGGCAATAGACCTGATCAGCGAAGCAGAGCGCAGATATTTTGGGAGGAATGTTGGCCTCAGGTACACATTGATAAACCATGTCTGGTACGGAGTCAATAAGGGAGAGACGGCGCAGAAATTCGATGCGCTCGATAATAGCGTAAGGCTGGGATTTCTATCCAGTTTCGCCAAGACCGTAGAGGGCACTGCAGAGACTTTTGAGAGGTATGTGTTCGGGCGCAGGCTTTTCGAGAAAGTCCATCGCGACGAGAGGCGCATGACGAAGGGCGGGGCCAGGGACCTTAGAAGGATAGCAGGACATGCGTACTTAATGGCAGGGCTTGAGGCAGACGCGCACAGGGTCTTCGATGAGGGAGTCACGCGCCACATTAACGCAGGGTTTGATGCTTCCGCAGTGCGCATCGAGGAAGAGGCCAGGCGCCTGTTCAGCAGGGACGACGCAGAGAGGCCCAGGGACGAGAATGGGGATGGATACCGGGGAGGCCAGTACCTGTAGGTATAGCACCAAGGTTTAAATAAATAAATTCCCAGTTCCTTTAGGGGTTGATGTATGTCTGAGATGGATATACTTAGAGATCTTGTCGCAATAAAATCAGTATTTCCAGAGGAGAAGAACATAGGCGTGTTCCTTGAGAAGTTCCTGCAAAAGCATGGATTTACCACCAGCAGAGGCTACATAGGCAAGGACAGGTTCAATGTATTTGCAGAGAGGGGCAGGGGAGGGAAAACTGTACTGTTCTACGGCCACATGGATACCGTGCCGCTATACGGCTCGTGGAAGAGCGATCCGCTCAGGCTTACTGAGAAGGGAGACAGACTGTATGGGCTTGGGACACATGACATGAAGGGAGGCATTGCTGCGGCGCTGGAGAGCGCTTGCAGCTGCACAAAACATGTGAAGATGCTGTTTTGCGTGGACGAAGAGAACATATCGCAGGGCGCCTGGGCGGCAGTAAGGAACAACAGGGAATGGTTCAGGGACGTGAAGGTCATATTGACTGGAGAAGCCGGAGTCACAGACGAGAATGAGGGCGGCATAGGCATAGCGACGCTTGGCAGGAGGGGCAGATGCGTAATCACCGTTGAGGTTGAAGGACTGTCATCCCATGGAGCTGAGCCGAACAGAGGTCTGAGCGCCCTGGAGCAGGCAGCCAAGATAGCGCTTGGCATCAGGAAGATAAAGACAAGGTCACACGGCAAGCTTGGCAAGGAGAGCATATTCGTACGGGAGATTAACAGCAGTTCCACGAGCCTTGCAGTTCCAGATAAGGCCTTACTGGATCTTGACATGCACCTAGTTCCGCCCAGCACGATCAATGATGCCAAGAAGCGTGTTGAGTCTTACGTGAAGTCCCTTTCATCAAGCGGAGTACTTGATGGCAGGACCAAGGTTACTGTAAGCGTGAAGAAGAGGCCTACGCAGTACCTTGAGCCTTACATTACTGACAGCCGCAATGCCTATGTGAGAAAGGTACTTGAGCTTCAGAAAGGCATTGCAGGCCGTGGCATAGAGCTGAGCTACGGCCGTTCGGTGGCTGACGAGAATGTGTTCTTTAATGCGCTGGGCATACCTAACATGACTATAGGGCCGCGCGGAGGCAACGAGCACACGGCAAACGAATGGGTGTCTAAGCATAGCCTCAGACAGGTCACTGAGCTTTTCAGTAAGGTAGTGGAGACATTATAACCCACTTATACGAAATTCGCAGAACAATGCACATGCCGCCCCACAGTTCTGGCACAAATTGCCTCATATAAAGCTTATTACGTTATTCGTAATAAGAATACGAAGGTTTAAATACGTACCAACAACATAACATTCCACTAGAGGGTGCATGAAAGTGGCGATGAGGCAACGCGATCTGGCCGCACAGCGTCTAGCGCGCAGGCTGATAACAAGCACGCACGACCACACAAGTCAGGGCCCGGTAAACGAGATCAGCCGCAGGTCCTCTGACAGACTGGGGGGCTTTGTGGGTGTTGAGACTGAGGCGTCCATGCACCAGAGGCCTGCTGACAGGAGGCTCAGGCCGGTAGAGAGCCGCACAGGAGCAGAGTTCATAGCCGCTGTGGTGCGCGAATGTATATCGGATATGGACTCAGGAGCAGCTACGCGATTGTCATTGAAAACCGTGGCAAGAGAGGATATGCTCGATACGCTCTCCGATGCAATAAGGGCCCGGGGGGCCAGAATAGAGGGCAGCCTTGACATAGGCAATGGCTACAAAATGGTGTACATCGGCTACAACAGCGGAGTCAGGCACCTCTCAGAGGTAGACTACAGAGCAGAAGCCATAGGCTCGATTGAGAAGACTGTTCGCGGAAGGAGCGAGAGTGCAGTGCAGCGCACGCTTGATATCATAGGCAACGCGGACCACATAAGATACGAGCTTGTGGACAATTCAGCGACAATGGTCAAGCCTGAGCATTATCAGGACATAGCCACGCTTCTAAGGGCATTTGAGTATGACTACGAGACTGCGATAAGGAATGTTACAGCGCCGCACAATACAGTGGCGCTTGCGCTTACTGAAGTGCCGAACAGGGAGAGGGTTGTTGGGATAGCAATGACGGAACGCAGCCAGCCTGTGTTTCTAGGCAGCGGGCAGGTTCTGCGAACTACGGAGCTCACAGACTTTGTGGTCGGCGAGGATGCGCGCGGGCAGAGGATATCCGACGTGCTTGGCGCGATGCTTATGGGAGACATACTCTCAAGCACAAGGCAGCGTAGCACTGGCATGGAAGTGATATTTGCAGAGGCAAGGACAAGCAACAGCATGATAATGACTCTCTCTGCGCTCGGAGGAGTGAACGTTGGCATACTGCCAAACCATATCACTGTAGGATATGAGGGAGCGGCAGTTATGCAGAGCTTTGCACTGATGCAGTTCTCCAGGCAGAATGCCGAGAATAGCAGGCTCATGGCAGAACTGAGAGCCTGAGGACGTTTTGGTAGGCAGTGGTATTGTTGCAGGGCTTAGCCTTGCTCGGTGAAACGGGCAGTTGACATAAGATCGGCTGAGGTTTCCCTTCTTCTAATGACAAGCTGCTTTCCTGATTGGGTGATAAGAACCTCCTCAGGCCTTGGCCTTCCGTTGTACTGGCTGCTCATCCCGTATACGTATGCGCCGGCGTTCATTACAGCTATTACATCGCCAGCCAAGACCTCCGGCAGCCTCCTGTCCCTTGCTATAGCATCTGTGTTCTCGCACACCTCGCCCACCACGTCTGCGGTGATTGCTAATCTGGCATCTGGCCTTGTCACTACATAAAGCTCATGGTATGCGCCGTATAGCGCAGGGCGCAGAAGCAGGTTCATCCCTATGTCGGTGCCCACGAATATCTTCTCGTTTCGCTTGACATGGTTAACAGTGCCCAGCAGCACAGTGGTGTCTGCAATAAGGTAGCGCCCTGGCTCCATCATCAGCTGCGGCTTCCCAAGGCCGTATTCTGCTGACTTTGACTTGAATTCCTTTGCAACCATCTCGGCAGTCTTCTCTATGTCAATGGGCTTCTCCCCTGGCCTGTACGGCACACCGAAACCGCCGCCTATGTCTACGAACTCCATGCGTATGCCCAGTTCCGACTTTATCCTTGCAGCCGTCTCAAGTATCTTCGAGGTTATTATGCCGAAGTATTCAGGATCTCGCACATTTGACCCGCACATCATGTGTATGCCGAACCTCTTCGCAGCGCAGTCCTTTGCAAGCGCGTATGCATCAAGTATGCGCGACTCTGGAATGCCGAATTTCGAATCGGGACCTGACAGGGTTATTCCGGGAAACTCGCCCTTGCCGAATCCCGGATTCAGCCTGAACGATACTAGGCCAGGAACTCCAGATCCCGATAGCGACTCAAACTGGCCTATGTCATCGAAGTTTATGGCTACACCGGCGTTAAGGCCGTACTCCAGCTCCGTTCTTGAGGCGTAGTTTGGCGAGAACATTATCCTGTCCTTGCCCACTCCTGCCATGACGGCCAGGTCTATCTCTGCAGGTGACGATGCGTCCATGCCCGCACCCATCCCGGCAAGAATTTTTATTATCGAAGGGTTTGAGTTCGCCTTTATTGCGTACTTTATAGCAACGTCGCCGTAGTGTTTCTCGAATGCGCCCTTAAGCCTGTAGAAGTTATCAGAGATCCTTGATTGTGAAGTTACCAGAAGCGGTGTGCCGTGGGTGCGTGCGAGGGAGACAAGCTCATGTGCAGCGGCTACGGATTCGTATGAATTGCTGTGCGCCGGTCTTTTCAATTCCCTTGGCATGAACTCATCTGAGTGTATCCTCATCGATATCTTATAAAATCAACGTAGTGCATTGGCCCTGCGCGCCATCTCGACTATTAGCCTGCGGGTATCGGATAGATCGCAGACGCGGATCGATTCCTGCGTGGAATGCGGCATCATGCCACCCTGGCACATCACCAGGGGCTTGTACCCTCTGCCTGCAAGTATGTTGGCCTCGAAAGTCGCCATGCGGCTGGAGACCGAGAAGCTGATGCCCAAAGAGGATGCTGCGTATCTTGCTAGGCGCACTGCGCGCTCGCCTGCAGCCAGCCTAAATGGCGGCGCACCGTCGTTAGTCACCATGCGCAGCTTGTATGTGCACCCGGTGGCGCTACACGCCTTTCTTGCAGCTGCATGCACCTCTGCTATGGCGCGCTTTATGGTGCCTGTATCAAACGCCCTGGTTGCGCACTTGAGCGTGGCGCTGCCCGGTATCACGTTGCGCTTCCTTCCGCCGCTTATCATTCCGACGTTCAGTATGCTGTTGCCGCGCCTCTTGCCAAGCTTTAGTTCCGATATCATCAACCCGGCTGCCTTTACAGCATTGGCGCCCTTCTCTGGATTTAGAGCAGCGTGCGCCTCCCTGCCCAATATCTCTATGTCGAAGAGGGTGCTTCCCAGCGCCCTGTTAACAAACTCCCCTACCGGACCCTCGGAGTCCAGCACGAACATAAGCTCTGATCCGTTTCCGCGGGGTAGGAAGCTTACGCCCATTGTTCCTTCCTCTTCCCGGGTTGAGAATATGCCTACCACAGTTGGCCTGGCGATGCGCTCCATGCGCGAGATGTCCCCTAGTGCCATGATTAGCGGCGCTACTCCGGCCTTGTTGTCTGCCCCGAGGATCGTGTTGCCGTCGCTGCTTATCGCCCCGTTGCTTATGACAGGCTTTATCCTTCTGGCCCCGCTCTCCACGGTGTCCATGTGTGCTATGAACATGAGCTTCTGCCTGCCACCAGGCACGGTGGCTATAATGTTGCCGGTGCTGCTTGCATTGCGCCTTGAGCTGCGATCGACCCTGGTGCCTATGCCAAGACGCGATAGCTCCTTGCTTACCATTGCCGCTACATTTGCCTCGCTCCCGCTGGGCGATGGGATTGAAACCAGGCTGGAGAACAGCCTTATGAGCTCTGATTCACCTGACATGCTCCCAGCCCTGATCCCTCATAAGCTTCTCTATCGCATCACCTGATATCTTTGTTATTTTTCGTGCAAGTATCTGCCACGTAGGACCGCGCCTGAGAGCACCGGCCTTCATGCCTTCCGGCAGGTAATCCATGTATGAGGTAGGCTGATCCGTCAGCACCGTGGGTTTTATGCTGCCGTAGGGCTGGAAGAGCTTGGGTGTTATGTTCCTGAATCCCAGCCCGTTTGTTATCAGGCCTAAGCCCTGCGACCCAGGACCCTTGTGGACAAAGACAACATGGCATATGCCACTTGATTCGTACATCTGCCATACATTCCAGAGCCCTGCGGCAGTGAGCCCTGCATACACGCGCTGCCCCCGATAGTCCTCATGGACGATCTGCGAGCGGATCTCTACGCCCATGACCTCGTGCACTGAGCCGTATCCAGAAGTCGACTTGAACATCCCAAGCATGTCTATGGCAGTATGGCCAACTATCCTTCTTCCAGGACCTATGCCGACGCTCTGGGCTAGCGCCACTATAGAATGCCTCTGCTCTATCCACCTTTGCAGCACTGAAGGATCTACTGGCACTATAGCTTCTTTGTACACCTCCTTGGCTGCATTACCGTTTATCAGATCAAGAAGTCTTTGCGAGTGCCTGGGAGTGGCATTTGTTATGGTAAGCAGTGCGCCGCCCCCCTCGGACCTACGCAGCAGAACGCTGAGCGGCCCAGATGCAGCTTCGTGACGCTGCCTTTGCTTTTGCATTGCCATCCCGAGGGATAAGATGATAACATACCCCGAACCCGCTATATAAAAGTTCGTATTATGATTACGATTATCGCAACTGGTGCCTACTTTAGCACCAGGCTGGTTGACGTGTCTGTGACTCCGTCTATTGCCCTTATCTTCTCTACCACGCTGTTTACGTCTTCCATGGATTCCGATTCCACGAAGCAGATGATGTCGAAGTTGCCGGATATCTCGTATGTGTGATGGACCCCAAGGCGCCTTATCTCGTCCGCTACCTTGGTTGTGGATATGGCCCTTGAGGTCGCGACCATCACGACAGCTTTCACCTCATCCCTGGCCTCCACTGTGAAGCGCTTAATCGTGCCATCGCGCAGCATCTTTGAGACCCTGGCCCTGATCGCGCCCTCGGTGAATCCTAGGCGCTTACCCATGTCAACGAATGATGTCCTCGAATCGTTCTTGAGTATGCGGATTATCTTGGCATCTGTCTGGTCCATGCTTAAACCTCGCAGTTAGATATTTTAAGGTGTTCGTATACATAGTATTAGGTGACTACGTGAAATTTCGAAGAATTAGGGGACCTGAGATAACCCCACAGATCGCGGCAAAGGCACCGACTCTGACTGGCGCGCAGGCTGGCGAATCCTTGAATAGAGAGCTGCTGGCAAAGGCCATGAGAGTCGACATGGGAACGGGTGAACATAGGGTGAAGGACTGGATGGATAATAAGCTAGAGGCCAGCGGAGAGCATTCGCTATTGACTGAACCTGTAAGGCCAGTGAGGCCTACAAAGAGCCTAGGGCATCTAGGACCGCACCTGTAAAGCGTTTTGAGCCGGACAGCATGGTGCTGTTCCGGCCAGTTGGCTTTTTTTGAACTTATCCTGCAAGGCTTAGGCCTTAGTACCTTCTTGGACCCCAGCCCCTCCTCATCCGCATTCCGTGCTCAAATCTGCCATCCCTGTCATCCTGACGGCCGTCACGGTCACGGCGCCCTGACCCCGAGTGCCCCCCGCCATGGCCTCCTCTGAACGGCCTGCCGTGCCTATCACCGCCGCGGCCGCCTTCGTGGTGCCCCCTGTTGTGCAAGTATTTCCTTAGGTCAACGCGACCCATCTTTGATCTGTCTATGCTTATCTGCTCCATCTCTATGTTAGCGGTGCGCTTTATCACCTCTACTAGATATTTTTGAGGCTCGGAAAACATAGTGAACGCCCGGCCTTCCTTGCCCATCCTGGCGCTTCTCCCCACCCTGTGCACGTACACGCTTGGATCCTCAGGGGCGTCGAAGTTTATTACGTCTGTGACGTCCTTGATGTCCAGGCCTCGGGCAGCTATGTTAGTCGATATCATGAACTGTGTGCCAGACTTGAAGCTTCCCAGCGATTGTTCCCTCATAGACTGCGTTAGCCCCCCATGCATGAGTATCGCATCGAACCCTTCGCCCTTGAGAACCCTGTGAAGCAGCTCTGCGCTCCTCTGCGTGGTGGTGAACACGATCGCCTTCTTTGGGCCGTACTGCTTTATGTACGCTATGAGAACGTCGAACTTGGCTGCTCCTGTTGCGACTGCATAGAAGTGTGATATCCCAAGAGCGGTGATCTGCTCCTCTTCCCCTACAGTTATCTTGACCTTGTCATGTCTCATGTAGTTGTCTGCTATGGTAGATATCTTGTGAGGTATCGTTGCAGAGAACATCATCATCTGCTTTGACTGCGGAGTGTGCGAGAGTATGTACTCCACGTCCTCTATGAAACCCATGTCCAGCATCGTGTCAGCCTCGTCCAGAACCACGAACCTCACAGCATTGATGTTCAGCACGCCGCGGTCTATGAGATCTATGAGCCTCCCAGGAGTGCCAACTACTATGTTGGCCCCCCTCCTAAGCTGGTCTGTCTGGACGTTTATGGATGCGCCGCCATACACTGTAACAGTCTTGAATCCAAGCGGCGAGCTGATCTTTGCCGCAACTCCGGATACCTGCAATGCCAGTTCCCTGGTGGGGACTATAACAAGCGCACTCACCTGGCGGGAGCTGCGCTCAAGCATCTGTATTATCGGTATTGCGAAAGCGCCGGTCTTGCCAGTGCCAGTCTTTGCCCTGACTACAACATCGCGGCCTGCCAGTACCACAGGTATGGACTCGCTCTGCACTTCCGTCGGGTTTACGAAACCCATTTTTCTTAACGCTTCTACCAGTTCAGTTTTCAGATTCATTTGGCTGAATTCATGCATCGGTATTCACCGGTCCTATAAATTAGATGACGCTGCCAGGACCGGATGCATCCATTTTGGTAAGCACCAATCCATTGCCTAATCTAGAATTACAGTTGATATAGTATCGCACGCAAAGTTTATAAACTCTGGGAGATAGGTTTTTATAGTGATGCATGTGGTTTGGGTAAAAGACCTCAGGTCCGGGTTGGCAGTGATGCTTCATCCTGGCGACAATACGAAAAAGACCATGGAGATAGGCGCGGCGTATGCGTGGTATTACAGGGTTACGGCAATACCTCTTGTAATTCTGATAATCTTTGCGCTTGCCGTTGCGACGGCTTTCTACGCTTCGCCCATAGCTGCAGTTAGTTCAGTTGTCGGGCTTGGCGTGGTGGCTGCAATAGTCCTTCCCATATTATTCATGTGGGTTTTGATACCGATAAACATATTCATTAGCGCAGGGCTATTCCATATCGTGGCAGGGTGGATGGGAGAGTTCAAGGGCGATTTCGAGAAGACCCTGAGCGCCGTTGTGTACAGCAAGATGCCATCATCGATATTCCTGTTTACGTTGATAGCCCCTGCAATACTAGTGGTTGCGCCTGTGTTCGCCATCTGGGAGCTGGTGGTGCTGCTGCTTGCGCTCTCCAACCAGCAGAAGGTGAAGTGGACAGTGGCTCTTGGAGTCGTGCTCATAACCGTAATAGTAGTTACGGCAGTTGTGAGCGTGACAACAGCAGCATTTGCCATTGCAACCGCAGGCGCTGCGAACGCGCTGGTGAACGCACTGATACCGCACCTTGTGGGAAACAACGGATACATAACGCCGCTGACATATCCGGTGCAGTAGTTTTGCTTCTTTTTTTCTCTTCCTTTTTATTTAGCACGCGCATAGCCTAGCGCCATATCCCACGTCTTGCAGCAGGCCATTAGGTGCGGTGCAGGAGTAATGGAGTGGCATGAATGTCTGGCGGGGGGGAGATTTGAACACCCGATCTCTAGATTTCTTAGCAGTCATCGCAAAATGCTCATCACTCATAAAGCTTAGCATATGAGTCTAGCGCTCTAACCAGGCTGAGCTACCCCGCCGGCATATGTATTACCTGTGACTGGTTTTTATTTGTTTGCAGAAAAGCACTACAAGATTGCAATGGCCAGAGCGCCAGCTACCATTATTACAAGGCCCGCCGCCTGGCGCGCGGTAATCCGCTCCTTGTACAGGATGAATCCCATGAGCGATACCGCCATCGGAGCAAGCGCAGTGAGAGCGCCGCCTATAGCAACTGCGTTTGAGCCAACCACATAAGAGAATACAAAGTCTCCAGAAGCATCCACTATTGCTATTATTGATACCAGCAGGGCCACTATGTATGCGCGTGTCTTTGCCGCTCCAAAGAGCGCGCCTCTTGCATATGCTATTGCGGTTTTCCTGTTGGCCAGTAGGTACGCAATGGCTACTACTGCTCCGCTTATCCTTGAAATGGTGACCGGAAGGGCGAATGCTCCGCCAGATGCTCCCTCGGAGTACGTCAGCATTATCCAGTAAACTGCCCAGGAGAGCGCAGCTATGCATGCAGGTATGAGTTTGCGATTTATCGTAAGCCTCTCGGTTGTTATTATCAGGAACGCGCCTATGAATATGAATGCTATGCATATAGCCTGCAGCATGCTCGTGTGCTCGCCTAGTGCGAATAAGCCTAGTAGGACAAGTATGGCAGGCTGCAGCTCGTTTAGAGCCGTAGAGTTCGACAACTGCTCGGTCTGCAGCGACTTGTACATCATTATGAATCCGAGAGTCAGAAATACACCAGACAGGACCGCTAGGAGCTCAGAATACGCAGATAGCGCAGTGGTACCGACCAGTTCCGATCCTATTGCCATAGGCACTATTCCCAGAGTAACGACTATTGCGGCGCTCAGAGCATTGCCCAGGCTGAGCGTAACCTTCTTTGACAGAGTTCCTGATATTATCCAGAATCCTGCAGCAGCAAATGCCGCAAAAATAGGTGCTATGGCCAATTATATCGCCCGGCTGCGCCCCGGAGCAGGTGGTATACCCTGAAACATATTAATAAGACATCGCCATATAATAAGGTGGCCTTGGTAGTGTAACGGCTCGCATAGGAGACTGTGGATCTCCAGGACCGGGTCCGACTCCCGGCCGAGGCCCTTGGCACGAGTGTATGGAAGAGAGCGGCTGCTACGGCTCATGCTGCGTTGTGTGCAAGAGCCTGGAACTACCTGTTGTGTACCCCATATCGTGCGCTGCGGCAGTTGCGGAGCGCGGCGCGCAACCAGCTGCGCAGACTGAGAACTGGCAGTTGGCAGGCATGCATATGGCATTGACGTGGGAAGACTTGGGCGAGTTGGAATAGATATAAATATCTTTTGCAGCGCTGATGCCCACAGCGTAATATGCAGTGCCGCATAAGCTATATAAATAAATTTTGGCACAACTGTTGGTGGTAGCGAGTTGGTATATACACAATAGGTTGTGGGCTGATTTTATGGATGAAATAAAGAATGATGCGAAGGTTGTTGGGCGGGAGAGCCTCACTGAGGCTAAGGAGGAGATAGTGCTCCCAAAAGAGACA
>DAHVAU010000042.1 GCA_027314465.1 Microcaldota archaeon | reverse complement strand
ATGTGAGCTAGACGCCGCTCTTGAGGCCCTCTATGCCCCCGTGCAGGCTGTATGCAGTCACTCCGTATCTTTTCAGCGCGTGCACGAACCTAAGGGATGTCCTACCATGAGGGCAGACTATCACCGAGCCGTCGAACTTTCGCTTCATCTCTGCAGGGTCCTCTGACGACTGCTCGAGCATTATGCCCCGTGCCTCGCCCAGATCCACGTCAGTGACCTGGCCGCTGCCCAGCACCTCTTTCACGTAGTCGATGTCAGCAAAACTGTTTATGAAGACATAGACGCTGGCTCCTTTGCTAGCAAGCTCTATGCTGCGCACAAGGTCTATCTCATCCGCGCTCATGCCCCCACCCAGTAGGCTATTGCCAGTATAACTGCCATTGCCAGGACTATGAGCATGCCCACGTATATACGCAGTGAAATATGATTCTTTGGCCTTAGAGCGCCGAAGTCCCCCGGGTCGGCATACTTGACCTCCTCCTTCTCCGTGATATCGTAATTGCCATCTATTCTGCTAGGGCTGTTTGGCATGATGTGAATATGCCATGAAGACTATAAATACGTATCATGGCCCTGCGGCCCCTTTTATATCCGTTTGCACAAAGAATAGAGCATGTCTGCATTACGCTCGGCGCTAAGGCTCGTCAGGTTCGAGCATAGCATCATGCTTGTCATAGCGGTTCTTGGCGCAGAGATGATATCTGGGGGCATACCACAGATGCCCGCGCTTGCTCTCAGCCTTATTACTCCGATCTTCGTTGGGGCCAGCGCGTTTGCAATAAATGACTACTTCGATGTTGAGGTGGACAGGAGGAACAGGAAGGCAAGGCCTCTTGTGAGCGGGGAACTTAAGCCCTCTGACGCACTTGCCATCACTGCCGCATGCATAATCATAGGCGTGGGGGCAGGCATTCTGATAAACATATACTGCGCCGTGATCGCGGCTGCGTTCGCAGCGCTCTCGCTTCTCTACAGCTACAGGCTCAAGGAGATGCCCCTGGTGGGCAACGCGTATGTAGCGCTATCGATGTCAATACCGTTCATATTCGGCAGCTACGTAGTAGGATCGCCTGGTGCGGCCATACTGTCTATATTCTCCCTGGTGTTCCTGGCTGGGCTCGCACGGGAGATAGACGGGACGGTGAGGGACTACGAAGGCGATGTCCGAGAGAGGAAGGCAAGGACGCTACCTGCAGTCATAGGCAAAAAGGCGTCAGCATGGCTTGCCATGATGCTGTACGTTGCGGCAGCAGGCATAAGCGCTTACCTGTTCGTAGCAGTACCGCCCCTGAAGGGCAACTTCGTCTACCTGCCTATAATATCAGTAGTTGATATCATGATACTATACTCAGGTGCTGTATTCGCCGCAGGAAAGAAGAGGCTGTATGGGCAGGTCAGGAACGTCTCCCTTGCAGCAATGGCGCTTGCTCTTGTATGCATACTGATCTCAGTGCTGTAGGGAGTAGCCGAACTCCTTCCTCAGCAGTTTTACCTCGGCGGCTATCTGCCGGGCCGTGAAATGCGTCTTGTTCAGTGCAAGGTCCTCGAATATTGTGGATGCCGCGCTTCCCTGGTAGCCGTCGCTCTTGAACCTAGGCAGTAGGTGGAAGTGCAGGTGCGGTATGGTCCTTCCCGAGTACCTGCCTATCTGCGACGTAAGGTCATAGGACCTGTCCTCAGGGCAGTATATGTCCAGAGTCTTTGGTATGACTATCCTGAACGCCGCGTGCATGTCTGCCACCTCTTCCTGGGTCAGCTCCAGCACATCCTCCACGTGCCTCTTTGATACGAAGAGCATATGACCCCGCACAACCGGCCTGATATCGTAGAGCAGCATGAAGTGCTTTGTCTCGTAGAACACCGTGCCGCGCGTCTCCTCCCTCTTGCAGAACGGATCAAGGCTCATCTTATCTTCCTTGCTCTTCTACCGTTCCTGGTCCCGGGGCGCGCTTTTTTGTGGCTTAGCGCGTGCGCAGCCATGCCCACAACAAGAACGATTATGATTATCATGAGCACTACGATTATCCAGTACATGAGCACTACCCTTGACTCAAGCGCATATATCTGGGACGTGGTTGCCAAGGATACAGTTGCGCCTGGAGCCAGGTTAGCCATTATAGTCGAGTCTGCCTTGTCGATGTTGAATGACAGCTGGAGGGTGCTGTAAGCGGAACTTAGGTATGATGATGCAGCAGTCGCGTTTGCTGAAGATGCGTTTGCCTGCTGAAGGTAGAAATAGCTCTGTATGACAAACTCCTTGGGCCACGTGCCATTGGCCGAGGATGCAGCTGTCTTGGCAAGGGACACTACAGCCCCCACTTCGGTTGAGTTGCTTGCGTTCAACGACAGGGCAGTGGTGTTGTAGAACGTGTCTGCATAGGCAAGTGTGTACAGAGCGGCGGCATACTGCCCTATGCTATAGCTGTATTCAGACTCGTTCACGTATGGAAGATTGCCATACCTGCTCTTTGCCGCGCTTATCTGCTGCGCTGCGACAGACTGAATCTGCTGCGATGCGGCCAGTGGCTGTGCTCCAAGGCCTGACGAGGTGTTGTATAGCTGCGATACGGCTGCGCACCACGCATACGCGCGTGATGCGGCTGCTATGGCAGAAAGCACCTGGTCGCTTGATTGTGATGAGTTTAGCAGGGCCTGCGACTGCGAGAGTGCATCCATGGCCCACGCATACCTCGCCTCCCCGCTGACTACATACTGGTAGTTTAGCGCAGTCATCTGCGGCGGGGTGAGAGAGGTACAGTAGTTCGTTATGTTCTCCAATTCTGCTGACGCAGATGACATGTTAGAGTCGCTATAATGGCCGAACAGAAACGCGGTTGGATATGTCAGGAATACAAGATCCGAGGATGTGTACAGATAGCCTTTGGACTTGATCTGCAGGTACTGCGCCATGAGGCCCTCAAGCTGGCTTTTGAGGCTCCCGAATTTTGAGCCGTTGATACTGTTGACCTCCCGCTGTGCAATGTCAAACGTGACGTTGGCTAGCTGCTCGAATCCAGTGCCGTTGTATGTGCACGACGGGCACTCCGTAGTTATGTTGGCTAGCGAGCCTGTCTTGTAATTGTATGATATGTTGTAGGTAAGGGGTACGGCAGACCTGTTGCTGAACGCATAAGGCACTGCCTGGATAGCGTTGCTCACCTCCACGATTGGTATACCCGTAGACTGCTGCGAGAGATAATAGAGGGTGTATTCGAAAGAGTCGTTAGGTACATAAGGCACCAGAAAGACGTTGGCACCAATTGTCTTTGCCGATCTTGCCTTGTCGAATATGCCTCCGATGGGGCCCACGGAGCCGTTCGTACTGATCGTTCCGGTGGCTACGAGATTCTGCGGCAGCTGCGTGTGCTTCAGAGCAGCAATGGTCAGAAGAGTCAGGGGCAGGCCTGCGCTGGGGCCTGATACGTTTGATCCTGCGGACAATATGCTGAAATTGAAGTTGTAGGAGCTCTCATTTACTCCCAGATATGATGTCGCATAGGCCACGGCATAACGCGCGGACTGCACAGTGTCAGATCCCACCGCTGCATTTCCCGCAGTTACGTTTACAATTCCTGTGCCCGGGGTGACGTTAAGGTATATCGGAGTAGAGATGCCCTGGTACACTCCGACAAGGACGGCTAGCGCATTTATGTGAACAGTATATGCAGACGCAACAGAGGAGCCGAGCAGCACTATCAGTGCCACCAATCCATAGACTCTCATGATAAGAACATGCAGCCAAAGATTTAAATGCGCTTGCCTAAAATTCGCTTATTCTTTTCTGTGTCCCCCGGTCCCGTGACTCCTTTGCCTCATTGAATATATCCACGATACCGAAATTGCCATCGTATCCAGGTATGACGTGCGCCTTGTCCTGGCGAACCGTCTCTATGGCGCGCGCCAGGTCCTTGTCGATCTCTGCAATCTGACCTATGTCAGACTTGAGGAGCACATTGAACTCGCTGCCAAAGCGCTCCACAAGCTTTGAGTACGTTGCCTTCACGTATGTAGAGCCAGTGCCCTTCTTGGTGACGTACGCTATGACTTCCTGCAAGGGTATGGCGTGCGCATACGGCGCCGCACCTTGCGGAGCCTCGCCTGGCTCCCTGTCTGAGAGATCCATAACCCTGTGCATAACCCCGATGGTCAGCCTCTTTGCGCACTTCGGACACCTGTCATTGTACTTCCTGGATTCCTCTGGGGAGAGTGAGATGTTGCAGTTCCTGTGTCCGTCGAAGTGGTACTTGCCCTCTTCAGGATAGAACTCGATGGTGAGCTTTATCTCCTTGTGCTTTATCATTCCTGTTATGTTCCTGTACGTAATCTCATTCTCGCCAGAGTTGAGCACCACGGCCTCGCGCCCCATCTTTGGCAGCGAATGCGCATCGCTGCCCGATATCAGGGTGTACTTGTCGAGCTTGGATACCGTCCAGTTCATCGGAGGATCGCTGCTATGGCCGGTCTCGTATGCGTGTATGTTCCTTGCCTGGTCCTCGTACGCCTCCTCCATTGAATCGAATCCCGAGAACGCACCGAGAACACCAAACCATGGAGTCCATATGTGTGCAGGGAATACGAACATATCCTTGCTCACGCCCATCAGCTCCTCGACCAGCCCTGCTGGATTTAGGCCGTTTAGTATAGGGCGGCCGTCGCTTGACAGATCGCCGTACTTGGCCAGGGCGGCGTTTGCCTGTTGCGCCGCTTGCAGATCTGGTGCGAACACAACGTGATGGATCTTGCGCGCCTTGCCGGACCTGTCCTCGAATATGGTGCACACCTCTGTGCTCAGCATGAACCTTGTCCCACTTGAAGAGCCTTTGAGTGAATACACACCGGAGCCTTCAGATGTCTCAGCAAGCCTTGACTTGAGCTGATCCAGCCACATTGGATGCGTGAAATCGCCTGTGACTATTAACTTTATGCCCTTCTCCCTTGCAGCGGCATCCATGTTCTCTAATGTGAGCTGCTCGCTGCATGCCATCGCATACTTCGAATGCAGGTGCAGGTCGGCTATATACTCCATTGCATCATCTGCTCTGCTTGACCCCGTTCCTGAGGCATATGTCTTTTACCATGCACTTGCTGCACAGCGGCGCCTGCGACTGGCATATGGCCTTGCCATGGGACTTGAGCACATAGGCCAGTGTCTTCCAGTACTTCCTGTCAGCCAGCCCCATAAGGTCCTGCTCTATGTCCTCAGGGCGCTTGGATCCGCTCAGGCCTATGCGCCAGGACAGCTTAATCACCCATGTGTCCACAGGTATGCCCTCCACTATGCCATACGCGTTTATCAGTATTGTATTTGCTGTCTTGCGCCCTATTCCAGGAAGCTCGAGCAGCTCGCCCATGCTCCTTGGTATCCTGCCGGCGTGCTTGTCCATTATGATCCTGCACGTCTTGATTATGTTCTTGGCCTTCGCATCGCAGAAGCTTACCTTGCTTATGTATCCGGCGAGCTCCTTCTCATCGGCCTGGGCATAATCATTCACCGCCCTGTACCTCTTGAACAGTTCTGGGGTTAGCAAGTTCACCACCTCGTCCCTTGTCTGGGCAGATATTATTGCGGCTACCATGAGCTCTACGTCTGTCCCGAAATTAAGGTAGTAGTGGGCGTGCTTGTAGCTTTCCATGAGCCTGCCCAGCGCCTTCTTCGCTGTGGCGCCATCCAGGATGGTCTGTCCCATCCATCACACCTTGTACCCTATGTCCCTGAGGAACTTCTTTCTTTTGGCCCTGTCCTCCTCCCCCTCAATGCCTTTTGGCGATGAGCCGTCAACTACGCCAACAACGCAGTTGCCCTGACCAGTCTTGGCAACTATTACTCCAATAGGATTTGCTGTCGAGCAGTATATGCCGACCACCTCCGGAACCCCCTTTACGGCATTATTGACATTTATAGGATATCCGCTCCTGAACATGACCACAAAGGTGTGCCCTGCGCCTATGGCCAGGGCGTTTTGCTCGGCCAGCTTCTTGAGCTCATTATCATTGCCCTCGCTTCTGACCAGGCACGGGCCGCTGGCCTCTGAAAACGCCATGCCGAACTTTATCCCCGGCACTGTGCCGATGAGCGCCTCGTATATGTCCTCGGCTGTCTTGATGAACCCCGCATGGCCTATCATGACCTGCGTGTCTGCATCCTTCTCCATCTTTACCTCGACAAACTCCATCCGATCACGGTTTTAATCGCACCCTGTCCCTTGGGAACATGCAGCATTCGCGTATGTTCTGCATTCCGGTAAGCTTCATTGTGAGCCTCTCAAGGCCAAGGCTCCACCCAGCATGCGGAGGCGCTCCTTGCCTGAACGCGTTTATGTAGAAGTCGAAGTTGGCAGGATCCATGCCGTGCTCTTCTATCGACTTTTCAAGAAGGTCCGGCAGGTGTATGCGCTGCGCGCCGCTCGATACCTCAAGGCCCTTGTAGAGCAGATCGAAGCTGTTGCACGTCTTCTTGTCATCGCTATTTGGCATGCTGTAGAACGCCCTTACGCTGGACGGATACTCCCTGACCAGCACCAGATCGCCGATGAGGGCGCACAACCTCTCTTCCTGTTCTCTTGTAAGGTCCTTGCCGAATTCGACATTCTGCCCGTCCTGCTCAAGAAGCTTCAGTGCCTTTCTGTACGTTATGTCCTTTATGTCAGGCTCTGCTATCTTTACTCCAAGCCTCTCCAGGTCAGACCAGTTCTTGGTCGATACGTGGCCTATGATGTTCTTCACCGTCTTCTTTAGCAGCTCTATGGCGTCATTGTGGTCAGCGAATCCCATCTCCGCGTCCATCTGCGTTATCTCATTGAGGTGGTATACCGTGTTGTGCTTCTCAGCCCTGAACACAGGCACGACCATGAACACCCTGTCCATGCCGCCAATCACTGCCAGTTGCTTGTAGAGCTGCGGTGACTGGGCCAGGAATGCAGGCTTCTCGAAATATTCTACGTGGAACAGGTCTGCCCCGCCCTCCGTTGCTGCTTCAACAAGCGACGGCGTTCGTATCTCAGTGAAGCCGTGCGTTAGCATGGTGTCCCTGAATGACTCAAGCACTGAGGCCTGTATATTGAATACTGATGTCGTCTCGAGCCTGCGCAGGTCTATATGCCTGTTATCCAGCCTTACGTCTATTTCTGCAGGAACCTTCCCCGTCACCTCGAAGGGTATTGGCGATGACAGGGGATTGATGTTCTCTATCTCGGATGGTATGATCTCAAAGCCAGCCTTGCTCTCGGAGTTCTTTCTCACTGTACCCCTGACTATTACCACGCTCTCCTTTGGCAGGCTCATTGAGCGTATAACGGCCGCATCTGACAGCCCATCCTTGCCGATTATCTGGGCAATGCCAGTATGATCCCTGAGAAGCATGAAGACTATCTTGCCTATGTTCCTTACCTCATGCACCCATCCGGCCAGCACTACCTGCTTGCCATCATCCTGCTGCCCTATCTCAGATACGTAATGGGTGCGGTATGCCGTTGCCAGATATATCCCCATATTCTCATGCAGGCTAAAGGCTATAAACCTTGTTCGGCATATTAAGTAGGGATTGGATGGCAAGGGTGCGGGACCTGATGCATCGGGATGTTGTGGGAGTTGCAAGGACGACCGCAGTCGGCGTCGCGGCAAGGCTTGCAAAGTCCGCCAAGGTTGACCTGCTCCCAGTTCTTGACGGGAATAGGCTATGCGGCATAGCCACAGGTCTGGACCTCGAATCCGCAGGTGGCGGCGATGTCGGATCCGTTATGAAGAGCCCGGTGTTTGTGCAGGAAGATGAGAGCATCGATCGTGCATCAGACATAATGCTTAGGCTTGCAGTGGGGCGCATACCTGTTGTGGACAGCAAGGAGTCAATGACCTGCGTAGGAATAATAACATCAAGTGACATCGTAAAGGCGCTTAAGGACGAAAAAAAGTGAGAGCCGGGGTTCACTTCCCCAGCGTTATCTCAATTGAGCTTACCTTTGAGCGCGTGCCGTCCTCATTTGATATCTCTTCTGAGCCTATGGCTATGTTGTTTACCCTGGCGTCGGTTATGAATCTGTTGCGGGCTATCTCTGCAACGTCCACTGCCCTTGATATGGAATTGCCCCTGGCGCGTATCTTCACGCTCTTTACCCCGTTATTGAACTGCGTCACAACAGCCAGCACGTAGTTCATCGGCGGCTTCTTCCCTATAAGCACGACGTTCTCAGGCATGTCTCCGCCCGCGATATTTATAGTCTGCTCCCCAGCATATTGTTCTCCAATCTCTGCCATATTGCCACCTTGCACCAAAAGCGCTATCGCTTGAGCATAATTGCACAACGGCTTATTTAAAGATAGCGTAGTGCGAGAGGAATTTTACTGGATGTTGTGCGTGACGCCATTGGCATCAGGCCACATGCAGCTCTGTGAGCGCCTGCTGCTCGCAATTTATATATTTTGCCTCCCACCCCCTAGCGGGTTGGTATGGAACACAGCGCGCAGCAAGGCAGAAAGCCTGTTGCCAGGGCAAAGAAAGGCGGGGTAGGGATTGGCAAGGTAGTCGGCATCCTAGTAATAGTTGCAGTTATAGCTGTTTTATACTACGCATACGTTACCTACGGATCGCTTCCCGTGGCAGTGCTGACTGCAAAGCAGCTCAACTCCAGCACCTTGGCGTCAATAATGCTTGCCAAGATAAACTCGCAGCCGCAGGTCAATGTAACGTACAACGGCTCGATTATAGTAAATAACATGGACCCGAACTTCTACCTCCTCTACGCAAAGGACGGATCCTATCGGATGATCCGGCTTGATGTCGGAAGGATATCTGGCATAGGCTCGGACTATGCAATAGTGTACATGTACAATACCACGGGTCCGTACAGTACATGCACGAGCTTCTACAACGCCGCCAACTCTAACTCCACCTCGGCACTTAACTGCACAAACACGTATTATCCTTACGCCGCGCTTACGAAGGTTGCTGACAGCGTGATAAATGTGTCCACTCTGAGCAATGTGCACACCACTTCATACGGACTGTCCTCATATAGGGGGCAGCCATGCTACAACATAAACGGCACAGGCACAGCTGAAGTGAACGGTACGCTATTCAACGATGCAGGATACCTGCCTTCAAACCTCACCTTCTTTGCCTGCCTCTCAGCCCAGTACAACATACCGCTTACAGCAACCGCAACGGCCACGCTGCCCAACGGAGACTCAGTAAAGCTGAGTATATATCAGGACACATTCTCGAATTCGTACATAAAGAACGGAACGAATGTGGAAGGCCAGATAGTTTGATAGGCAGGAGCGGGACTTGGACCAGTGCAGTATGCATTATCTGAACGCTACTGATATTGGGTTTTATGTCAAAACGCAGGAGTCGGGGCACTGGCTATTCCTACATAGCCCCAGTATATCCATCCTGTACCTTGTGGCCATAATAGCTATACTAAATTATGCCGCCGCTGGCCCGAGAGAAGCCATGGCTCCTTTTCTCATTTGGTTGTGAGGGCCAGCTTCGCTGCATAGAAGCATCCTATCCCTGCTCTTTTAGAGGGCGCTAAGTGCTGTAGGTACGCCCTATTGCGGAGTGGGTAACGCAGGACCCGGCGCGCACCATAAACAGGGCAGTTTGTATAACATTGATGGCACCGGATGGCATGCATGGAACCTAACGCAGGGTTATAAAAGTGTGAAAGTGGATATAGGGAGAAGAACATTTTCTAGGGAGATTGTAGTGGAGTTTAGACTCAAGGCGCCGTATAAGATCTCCCCCGGACAGGAGAAAGCAGTAGCTGAGCTTATCTCAGGCTACTCGAGATACGGAAAACAGACCCTTCTTGGAATAACTGGCAGCGGAAAGACATTCGTAATGGCAAACGTTATACAGAAGTTGCAGAGACCAACCCTGATCCTAGCTCACAACAAAACGCTTGCAGCGCAGCTGTATGCCGAACTTACGGAGCTCTTTCCAGAAAACAGGGTGGAATATTTCGTATCCTACTATGACTATTACCAGCCGGAGTCCTACATCCCCACCACAGATACTTACATAGAGAAGGATTCCTCGGTAAACGAGCAGATAGACAGAATGAGGCTTCATGCAGTCTCAAGCCTTGTAAGCAGGAATGACACGATAATAGTTGCGAGCATAAGCTGCATCTACGGGATTGGAAATCCGCAGGACTTCGTAGGTATGTCTGTATGCCTTAGGCAGGGTGCCAGGATTTTGAGGCAGCAGCTGCTTCGCTCGCTGCTGGAGATACAGTACCAGAGAAACGACAGGGTGCTCGAGCCTGGGAGACTGCGCGTCAGGGGAGATACCATTGATGTGATCCCTGCCTACGACAACCACATAGTAAGAGTGGAACTTGTGGATGGGGCCATAGGCAGCATAAAGGAGATAGACCCTATCACCGGCGACATGGTCACAAAGATAGACAGCACTATAATTTATCCTGCAAGGCAGTTCGTCATACCTCCTGAGAAGCAGAAAGCGGCCATAGAGTCCATCAAAAATGAGCTTGCGCACAGGCTGCCAGAACTCGGGCTGCTCGAGTCGCAGAGGCTCGAGAAGAAGGTAAAATACGACATGGAGATGATAAACGAGATGGGGTACACGAACGGAATAGAGAATTACAGCAGGCATTTTGATGGCAGGGCCCCCGGGCAGCCCCCTCACGTTCTTGTAGACTATTTCCCCAAGGACTTCCTGCTCATAATAGATGAGAGCCACCAGACAATACCGCAGGCGCGTGCAATGTACAACGGAGACTACATGCGAAAGAAGAATCTTGTCGACTTTGGCTTCAGGCTTCCTAGCGCATTTGACAACCGCCCCCTCAAGTTTGAGGAATTTGAGAAGAAGATGGGGATGACGCTTTTCGTATCTGCAACTCCTGCGCAGTACGAACTGGAGCACAGCGGCCAGAAGGTGGAGCTCATAACCCGTCCGACTGGACTACTCGATCCGGTGATAGAGATCAGGCCGCAGGAGGGGCAGATGAAGTACCTTATGCAAGAGGCAAGACGCACGATAGACATGAACAACAGGGTGCTGATAACAACGCTTACAAAGAAGGCTGCGGAGGATCTCACCGACTATCTTGCAAAGGAAGGCTTCAGTGTGCGGTACCTGCACAGCGAGATCGAGAGCCGCGAGAGAATAGAGCTCATAAGGCAGCTGAGGGCGCGGGAATTCGACATACTTGTCGGCATAAACCTGCTAAGGGAAGGGCTTGACATACCTGAGGTAGGCACAATATTCATACTTGACGCAGATAAGGAAGGATTCCTGAGGGACGAGAGGAGCCTCATTCAGACAATGGGCAGGGCCGCAAGAAACGAGAATGGCAGGGTGGTGCTATTTGCAGACGTGATGACCGACTCGATAAGAACGGCCGTGAAGATCACGAGGCAGAGAAGGCTCCTCCAGATGCGATACAACCATGAGCATTCGATAACCCCGAAGACCATAATAAAGAGCGTGGAACAGAGAAAGGGCACTATAGTGAGCATAAAGCACCTGGCGAAGTCCGACATCCAAAAGGAGCTGGCAAGGATGGATGCAGAGATGAAGCAATTTGCCGAGAACCTTGAATTCGAAAAAGCCATAGAGATGCGAGAGCGCATTGAGCAGGTAAAGAAGATGGCTGCGAGGGAGAAAAAATGAGAGACAGCATATTCGTGAAGGGGGCAAGGGAGCACAACCTCAAGAATATAGATGTCGAGCTGCCCCGAAACAGGCTCATAGTCATAACCGGACTCTCAGGTTCG
Source organism: Microcaldota archaeon (assembly GCA_027314465.1). GTDB lineage: Archaea > Micrarchaeota > Micrarchaeia > Micrarchaeales > CABMGC01 > JAJZNA01. The sequence goes on along the minus strand of DAHVAU010000042.1, from coordinate 15,099 downwards.
GGAAAATCCACGCTTGCATTCGATACCATATACGCTGAAGGCCAGAGGAGATACGTTGAGAGCCTCTCTGCATATGCAAGGCAGTTCATAGGGCTCATGGACAAGCCGGATGTAGACAGCATAGAGGGCCTATCCCCGGCAATCAGCATCGAACAGAAGACCACAAACAAGAATCCAAGGTCGACTGTAGGCACGGTCACAGAGATATACGACTATCTCAGGCTGCTTTATGCAAGGATCGGAACGCACCACTGCCCAAAATGCAACAGCTCGATAAGGCCCCAGACTGCCGAGAACATAACAAGCCTTGTCATGGAATCGAAGGGCCAGTCGCTCACCTTCCTTGCCCCCATAGTTAGGGGGCAGAAAGGGACCCACGAGCAGGTTATAGATGACCTTAAGAAGCAGGGTTTCTCGAAGATAAGAGTTGACCAGAAGATCTATGCGTCAGACACCGTTCGCGGCGAGGTAAAGCTGGAGAGATATGAAAAGCACTGGATAGAGGCGGTCCTTGACACGGTGAGGATAGATGACGAAGAGCGATCAAGAATAGCTGAGGCCGTAGAGCAGGCGCTTCTTGTAGGGAAAGGGAGGATGACGGTGATTAGCAGTAAGGCTGGGGCAGGGGACAAGGAGAAGAAGAAGGAGCTTGACAGGTTTGCCGGTGAGACTGCATACAGCACATTTGGGGCCTGCCCGAATCATCCCGAGGCGGTATTTGAAGCCCTGGAGCCCAGGATGTTCTCGTTCAATAGCCCGTTTGGCGCATGCCCGCAGTGCCACGGGCTTGGCGAGATAACCGAGATCTCAACCGACCTGCTGATACCGGACCGCTCCCAGTCGGTGATGTCCGGAGCAATAGCCATTTACGGGAAATTCGACCTGCCCTGGAGGGCCCAGCAGATAGCAGCTGCAGGAAAGAGGAACGGGTTTGATGTCTGGACGCCGATTGAGGATCTCTCGAAAACGCAGCTCGATGTCCTTTTATATGGGGAAAAGGCCTCAGAGGCCATGGAAGGAAGGTGGCGAAACAGGCGCAGCGGATGGGAAGGAGTGATACCCCAGACAATGAGGCTGTATAGAGAGACGCAGAGCGAGTGGAGAAAAGAGGAGATAGAGCGCTACATGAAATCCGAGCCGTGCAAGGTGTGCATGGGCAGAAAGCTCCAGGCGATGGTGCTCGGGGTGAAGATAGAGGGCAAGAGCATAATAGACGCCACGGATCTTAGCATAGACCAGTCCGTAGAGTTCTTCTCTGACCTTTCAAAGAAGCTGCCTGAGAAGGAGCTTGCAATAGCGACCCAGGTGCTCAAGGAGATCAAAGAGAGGCTGTGGTTCCTGAAGAACGTGGGGCTCGGATACCTGTCGCTCTCAAGGAGCGCAAGGACCATATCAGGAGGCGAGGCGCAGCGAATAAGGCTTGCAACGCAGATAGGCAGCAACCTTATGGGAGTCTTGTATATTCTTGATGAGCCGAGCATAGGGCTGCACCAGCGGGACAACGAGAAGCTCATACGGACCCTCAAGGGGCTCAGGGACATAGGAAACACCCTTATTGTTGTGGAGCATGACCTTGACACGATACTTGCTGCGGATTACATAGTCGACATGGGACCGGGGGCAGGCGTGCACGGGGGCCACATAACTGCGCAAGGTACGCCAAAGGAGATAATGGCGAGCAGAAAGAGCCTCACCGGGCAGTATCTTAGCGGGGAGGCGAAAATAGCGGTGCCTAAAGAGAGGAGAAGGCCGCTTGACTACATAACAATAAACGGTGCTAGCGAAAACAACCTTAAGAACCTTGATGCGAAGCTGCCCCTTGGAGTGCTGTGCGGTATAACAGGGGTCTCGGGATCCGGCAAGAGCACGCTTATGAACCAGACGGTTATGCCTCTACTCAGGCGCAAATTCGCGGAGAAGACCGACAGGATAGGCGCCCATGAATACTTTGAGGTACCTAAGATAGTCCAGAACGTGATCGTTATAGACCAGGACCCTATAGGCAGAACCCCAAGGAGCAACCCCGCAACATATACCAAGCTCTTTGATGACGTAAGAAAGCTGTTCGCATCAACAAGGGAGGCGCATATCAAGGGATACGACGAGGGGAGGTTTTCGTTCAATGTTAAGGGAGGCAGGTGCGAGACATGCCAGGGGGACGGGGTGCTGAGGATAGAGATGAATTTCCTGCCTGACGTATACGTTGAATGCAATGAATGCCATGGCAAGAGGTACAACAAGGAAACCCTTACGATACTCTACAAGGGGAAGAGCATATCAGACGTCCTCAATATGGAGGTAGCAGAGGCATATGCATTCTTCGAGAACATACCATCCATCTCAAGAAAGCTGGGGACCCTTGTTGATGTGGGGCTTGGGTACATAAAACTGGGCCAGAGCGCAACCACACTCTCGGGCGGAGAGAGCCAGAGGGTCAAGATCTCAAGAGAGCTAAGCAAGAACAAGCAGGGCCATGTAGTCTACATGCTCGACGAGCCCACAACCGGGCTGCACTTTGACGATACGAAGAAGCTCATAGGAGTACTTAACAACCTGGTCTCTAAGGGGAATACAGTCTACGTGATAGAGCACAACCTTGACGTGGTCAAGTGCTGCGACTATCTCCTTGACCTTGGGCCTGAGGGCGGGGCTGGTGGAGGCAGGCTGGTTGCGCGCGGCACGCCGGAGGAGATAGCAATGGCAAAAGACTCCTATACGGGACAGTTCCTAAAGCCTATTCTGGATGGGAAATGAAATGATGAAGATAGAAGGAGCATCGCAATTCGACTCTCGGTCAGTCCCAGCCGAGCCAGGAGTATACCTCTTCAAGGATGAGAACGGCACAGTAATATACTGCGGGAAGGCCAAGAGCCTGAGGCATAGGGTCAGCAGCTACTTCTCGGGCACCGAGCATCTTGCAATAAAGACGCGCCACCTCGTATCCAAGATACGAGATATTGACTGGATCGTGGTAAGAAGCGAGGTAGAGGCGCTGCTGCTTGAGAACAAGATGATAAAGCAGCACTCGCCTAGATACAACATAGACCTAAAGGATGCGAAGACCTTCGCCTACATTGCGCTTACAAAGGACAGATTCCCACGCATAATGGCGAGCAGAAAGACCGGCCCAGGACTCGAATCGTTCGGCCCTTATACCGATGCGGGAAGGAGAAGGGAGCTGCAGAGGCTGGTTGTAAGCGTCTTCAAGCTAAGAACATGCAGAACGCTGCCCAAAAGGGCATGCCTGAATTACCACATAGGCATCTGCACAGCGCCCTGCATAGGCAGCGTCACATACGAGCAGTATGCAGGCCAGGTTGAGGGCGCAAGAAGATTCCTCAGGGGCGATACCGGGCAGACTGTAGATGAACTTACAAAACGCATGGCGCTGTATTCGAAAGAAGGAAGATACGAGAGGGCGCTGGAGCTGCGCAACCAGCTATACGGCATAGGCATGCTGAGCGGCAGGCAGATAGTCGACAGGGAAAGGGGCTATGACCAGGACGTAGTTGTTTTCAAGAAGGCTGCAGACAGGGTTCTTGTCGTTCAGATGGGGATACGAAGAGGGGTTCTGTTGGGAAAGAAGGACTTTGAGATAGAGCACCAGGAAAACTTCGAGGAGGAGTTCCTAAAGGCATTCTATTCATCAGACCAGATACCCAGGGAGATAATCCTGGGCTACGGATTCTGGAGTGACTATAGCGAGAAAGCTGCCCTCGAGCAGTTCTTTGCCGCGTCAAGGGGGGCGCCAGTTGGCATCACCGTACCGGTAAAGGGGGAGAAGCTGGCATTAGTAGAGCTTGCAAGCAAGAACATAGAGGTCAACATGGAGCATGACAGCGCGCTTAGCGATCTGCAGGAGGCACTCAATCTTCCCTCGCTTCCGCTCGTGATAGAGTCATTTGACATCTCAAACATAGGCAAGGAGCACGTAGTGTCTGGTATGGTGAGATTCGTGGACGCAAAGCCCGACAAGAGCGGCTATAGGAAATTCAGGATGAGGACTGTTGACGGGCAGGATGACTTTGCGAGCATGAGGGAGGTTATATACAGGAGATACAAGAGGCTCCTGGAGGAAAAAGCAAGGATGCCTGACCTGATCCTTATAGACGGCGGGCCAGAGCAGCTAAGATCTGCCTGCAGTTCCCTAAGTTCGCTAGGCCTTAGGATACCTGCAATAGGCCTTGCAAAGAAGTTTGAGGAGATCTACCTTCCAGATGAAGGGAGTCCCAGGAGGTTTGACAACAACAGCAGGATGATGCTCCTAATAAGGCGGATCAGGGATGCCACACATAACTTCGCGATAACTTATAACCGAAAGCGCAGGCAGATGAAGATGAGAGACGAATTCAAGGATATATCGCCACCTTAGCCTCTTTTTGTACGCAGTTCTGGCGGTTTTTATTCCAAGAATATCTACAGATTCTTGAAACTTTCATAAGCACTTATTCTGGCCTTTTTATGATGGGATAAATGAACCTAAATTCTATAGAGCCGGCAAAGGAGGTTTTACCCATAAAAGAGCTCATATATATAGGAGGAACGACCATAGGAAACTGGTACAATGGCAATATCTTCATCCCAAATGGCAGAGCTCAGGAAGATTAAGGGCGTGGCTAGGCTAGTGGCTGAGATTCGCAGTAGGCAGGATAAGGGGCATTATGATTTTATGAGCTTTGATGGAAAGTCCAGATTATGGAACAAGTTGAACGATTATGAGATTTATGCCAGAACCGCCCACTCAGGAAAGAAACTCAGGGCAATGGAAGTAGAATTGCACATTTTGCTAAGCAGTACATATTGATGCCCAACTTCTACTTCTAATATATTCGCACTGTTGACTCCAGAAGCCTTATAGGGAGGTTATTATATCTTGAATGCAACGTTATAACGTGAAAACATGGCAAAGAAAATAAAACATAAAGCAAGCAAGAAAGGAAAGAAGCATAGATAAAGATAGTAGAAGGCTACTATCACATGCATGTGCAAGAAGTATTGTTGGCGGTTGGGGCGTGACTGCACTTGGTATGAATGCTTGCATATGCATCAAATTACGGCTTAACGGCTTTGGCTTTGTAGAAGTCCTTGATTCAGTACGCCTTGGCTGATTCCTATCAGACCCGTTTACTCCCTGTTTCTTTCAGATTTCTGAGACATCTGTATCTTATAAGTCTGACAAGTTCTTAGCACATCTACAGAGCCGAAACTTTCATAGACACTTATTCGAGCCTCTTTATGATGTGATAATACGAGAGAATTCGTGTTATTTATTCTACAGGTTTATAACGTTTCATAATATGGCGTTATAAACTTTTGTTGCTTAATTAGTAATAAGGTAGAAGTATGAAGAAGGCAAATCTAGAAGTTGAACAGAGGCAAATAACTGTGAAACTAGAGAAGGTTGCTAAACTCCTAGATGAAGTACTAGAAGAGCTAGATGAAAGAAGCGTATTCATAAGTCCTGCGCTCCAGAAGAAGCTTGTTGCTAGATGGAAAGCCATAGATAGTGGAAAGGTAAAGTTGCATCATTATAAGAGCCTTGCTGCATTTGATAGGGCATTAGGTTAGTCTCAATGGAGATGGTTTGATGCCATATGAACCTATTTTTACTGATGATTTCAGAAATGAACTTGCATGGAGAAAGAAGAAGGATAGGACAACATATAACAGAATAATCAAGAAGTTGGCTGAAATACTGGATAATCCAGAAATAGGAAAACCTTTGGGCACTGTGCTTACAGGCAAACGAAGAGTTCGTGTAGGTCATTTTGTTATATCGTATAGAGTACAAGGCAATACTGTTACGCTGGACGGATTTGCGCACCATGACAACGCTTATTGATAGACAATATAAAGGATTATCCTAATAATGATTTTATGAAACTAGAAACAAAAAGACTGATTTTAAGAGATTGGCACAAAAAGGACAGAGATGACCTAATTGAAGGATTGAATAACTACAGAGTGTCAAAATGGTTAGCTCTAGTTCCTCACCCATATACTAAAAAAGACGCAGACGAGTGGATAAATTACTGTAAACAGAATGCTAAAAGCAAGAACAGAAGCTATCATTTTGCAATTGAACTCAAATCTGAGAATAAAGTTATTGGTGGAATAGATATAGACAAAATAAACAAGTTCCACGGAATCGGAGGGGGTGGATTTTGGATTAACGAAGGATATCACGGGCAAGGATATGGAACAGAAGCTTTAAGAGCAAAGTTAGACTTTGCATTTAGCAAATTGAGACTGCGTAGAATGGAAAGTGGTTTCTTTAAAGGAAACGCATCTTCACTAAAATTGCAAAAGAAGTTTGGATATAGAGTTGAAGGCCTTAGAAAGAAAGGGTTTAAGTGTAAAGCAGATGGAAAGTTAAAAGATGAATATACTACTGCTTTGCTAAAAGAAGATTGGAGCAAGAGGCGTTAGCCTCTTCTTCCCCCAATAAGCGAACAGTTCTCAGACTTTCTTAGATTTCAATAATCCTTATTCTAGGCGTTTTATGATGTGATAGCCGAACTGCGTCTTCACCAATCCAGATATCTCCCCTTTCTGCAGCGCGAACGCCGCATCCTCGAACGGCTTGACCATCATGCCCTTCTTGAAGAGGCCAAGGTCGCCTCCTCTTCTCCTAGACCCGTCTATGGAGTACTGCTCCGCAAGCTTTGCGAACGACTCTCCCTTCTTCGCCTTCTCAAGTATCTCCTTTGCCTGCGACTCCTTCTCCACAAGTATGTGCGCGCACCTTATCTCGTTTGCCATGCTTACACCATTATCTCAATTATTCCTCCCTCCACCTTGACTTCTTCACTGCTATGATGCCTATTACCAGTGTCACTGCTATTATAACTATCCAGTCCACAGCTGCAGATGATGCACTGAGCTGCAGGAACCCCGTTGAACCCTGCACTATCTCTGCGGCGTAGGTTGCCGGTGACAGGTATGCTATGTACCTGAATGGCAGCGGTATGTATGTTATGGGATAGTACACTGGAGGCAGGGCGGATAGCACGGTGGATATTATTCCCGTGTAGGCCCAGCTCTCCATTACATCAGAAGTGAACGTTGATATGAAGAAGCCAAGGCACGTTGAGAACACGAACATCGCCACCATCACTGCTATTAGTACCAGCCACGATATTGCGGACATGTGCGCGAACAGGATTGCCAGGGCCAGCAGGACGGCTATTGCAGGTATGGCGTACACAAGCTCGGATATGGCCATGCCGAACAGATACATGCTAGCTCCGGTCGGCGATGCAACAATCATGTCCTGAAGCTTGAAGTCGTTTTTCAGGTGAGAGAGATCTGTCTGCAGGCTCATTCCGCTGGTTATCATGGTCATTATAAGACCTCCCTCTATGGCTACGGTGAGCAGCGCTCCGTGGCTTACGAAGAATATGACTACAAGTATGCTGAACGGGGAGAGGAACATGTTTACCATCATGACAGGGTAGTTCCCCAGCGCGTACACTGAATTTGAGAGGATCGAAGCCCAGAACTGGCTAAGACCACTCCTTTTCATCGTCATAATTCTCCTCCTCTATTGGCTTTTTCACTATGTAATAGAATATGTCATCAAGGGACAGTGGGCTTATGGAAAACCTTACGCCCTTGTCTATGAGCTGCTTTGCTATCTTCCTTGCCTGCTTTTCCGTAGTCACTATCTGCTTTATGCCGTCAACTCCAGTTATCATGTCACCAACTTCAGGCTTTTCGACATTTGACTTGTCAAGAACCTTGACGCTGTATGGGTACTTCACTTTGCCCCTGAGCTGGTCGAGCGTTCCCAGCGCCATCAGCTTGCCGCCATCAAGTATGCCTATCATGTCGGCCAGCTTCTCGGCCTCCTCAAGGTAGTGTGTTGTCAGGAATATGAAGTGGTCCTCCTTTAACTTCACCAATGTCTCCCACAGCTCTGCCCTGGACAGGGGGTCGAGGCCTGTTGTAGGCTCATCTAGGAATATTATATCGGCCTCAGAAGCCATGACTGTAGCAACTAGAACCTTTCTCTTCATGCCCCCGGACAGCTTCCTGCTCGCCATGTCCATGTACTTCTCTATGCCAAGCTTCTTTGCAGTGTCAGTGGTCCTCTTGCTGGCCTTGGAGTAGCCAAATCCCCTCCATAGCAGATACGAGAATATGAACTGCCTGGGAGTGAGCCAGTTTATCGCCCTTGCTTCCTGGGGCACGCATGCTATTGTATCCCGCAGCCTGGGCGCATCCTTCATCACGTCAAGATCATCTATGCTTGCAGCACCTGACGTGGGAGTCAGCTGCGTTGCAAGTATTCTTATAAGAGTTGTCTTTCCGGCGCCGTTCCTTCCTATGAGCGCGAAAATACCCTTTGCCGGCACTGAGAAATTGACATCCTTCAGGGCATATGCTTTGCCCTCGTATTTCTTGGATATGTGCCTGCAAGTGAGCCGCTGCATCTGAATCGGAGATATATCTGAACCTGTCTTTATAAATGCTGATTCCACTGCCGTGCGCGCGGGCTTAGCTGTAGAATATGGTTATCGTGAGAGGACCGTAGAAGTTCACGCTAGGAGTGCGCAGGTTAAACTGGAGCTGGGCCTGCGAGTTCTTTGGTATGGTCAGAGGAAGAGTAGGCACTGTGCCAAGAAAGGCAAAGCCGCTGGTATTGACAGCAACAGAGGTTATAGTCATTGGGCATGCGGTGCTTGATATGGGATAGCTGAGATAGAATGACTGGCTTCCGTTGAGTACCTGGTTCTGGCCCGTGTCTACATATGTATACGAGTTATAACTGCAGTTTATCCCGCCCTTGTACTGCGGCCCCTGGTAGATGTACTGAACATTGATTGCGTAGAACTGCACGGCCGCGGGGGTGAGGCTTGTAACCGGGACTGTTGAGAATCCGCCGGAATATGTTGTGGTGCCCCCTTTTGGTGCATGGCCCATCGTACCGAGATAGTACACGAGACCTATGGCGGCAAGGACTGCGATTATTACTGCTATTATAGCGCCTCTTTCCATACTGACGTAACCTCTTGTAGAACACTACCAATTAGCTTCATGGTCATATAAAAAGGTGGCGGATTACCCTTTAAAAGCAATGGGAATTGTATGGCTGGCAGCTTCCCGGCCCAGGGACTTTATATCGTTTTATATAATTGCGCCACAAATACCAGTGCATGAAGGATAAGTTCGACTTCCGTGAAGCTGAGCCTCGCCTGGCGAAGTTCTGGGAGGACAGCGGGGTGTACAGGTTCGATGCGAACTCGGACAGGCCAATTTACGCCATAGACACCCCTCCGCCAACCATGTCAGGACTCATACACCTTGGGCATGCGTTCTCATACTCCCAGGCAGACTTCGTGGCAAGGTACAAGCGCATGCGCGGATACAACGTGTTCTATCCGTTCGGGTTTGACAATAACGGACTGCCCACCGAACTGCTCGTTGAGAAGGTCAACAACACTACCGCAGAGAAAGTTGGACGCGAGGCGTTCGTGAAAATGGTGGAAGCGGAGACGTCCAGGCTTGCAACGATGTACAGGGAAGTGTGGGCATCAATAGGCATATCCGTGGACTGGTCGCTTCTTTACACCACGATCAGTGAGGATGTCCAGAGAGTATCGCAGAAGTCGTTCCTTGATCTTTACAGCAGCGGCAGGGAGTACAGGAAGGAGACCCCGACCATATGGTGCCCGAAGGAGGGCACCGCCCTGTCCCAGATGGAGCTCAAAGACAGGGTCATGAAGTCAAAGTTCGTAGACATACAGTTCGACACGGGCATCGTAATAGCGACCACAAGGCCCGAGATGCTGCCCGCATGTGCTGCCATATTCATAAATCCTGATGACAAGAGAGCAAAGGAGCTGGTCGGCAGGAAGGTCAAGGTGCCCATATTCGGACAGCAGGTCAGCATAATGGCTGACAGGAGGGCTGACCCGGAGAAGGGCACCGGACTAGTCATGTGCTGCACGTTCGGCGACCTTACGGATATAGAGTGGTACAAGGCATACGGGCTTGAGCTAAGGATAATCATGGACCACCATGGCCGCATGACTCCTGAATACTTCAAGGGAATGAAGGTGCGCGATGCCAGGGAGCATGTGATAGCGGACCTCAAGCAGAAGGGCTACGTCGTTGGGGAGAAGGAGATAGAGCATACTGTAAATGTTCATGAGAGATGCAACACTGAGATAGAGTTCCTTGTCAAGAAGCAGTGGTTCATAAGATACCTGGACATGAAGGACAAGCTCCTGGAGCTCGGAGGCATGATAAGCTGGCATCCTGAGCACATGAAGGTCAGGTACGATAACTGGGTCGGAGGCCTGCAATGGGACTGGTCCATCTCAAGGCAGAGATACTATGGCATACCTTTCCCAGTATGGTACTGCAAGAAGTGCGATGAGCCAGTGATGGCCGATGAGAAAGACCTGCCCGTGAATCCGCTCAATGACAGCCCCGGAAAGCCATGCCCGAAGTGCGGCGGGAGGGAGATGGTTCCAGAGCAGGACATACTGGACACATGGGCAACATCCTCGCTTACGCCGCTGATAAACGCCCACTGGGCCACAGACAAGAAGTTCATGGACGCATATCCGATGTCGCTTAGGCCGCAGGCCCATGACATAATATCGTTCTGGCTCTTCACCACAGTAGTAAAGTGCTATCTGCACACAGGCAAGCTGCCGTGGAAGGACGTTCTTATATCCGGCCATGGGCTGGATTCCAAGGGAATGCCAATGCATAAGTCCGCAGGCAACATCATAGAGCCAAGGACAGTCATAGAGAAGTACGGGTCTGATCCGCTGAGGCACTGGGCAGGCCTGTCAAAGCCCGGGGACGACGCGTCGTTCCAGGACAAGGATGTTATAACAGGGGCGCGGACAGTGAACAAGCTCTGGAATGTCGCGAGATTTGCCGACATGAACAAGGACACTGCTGCAGATGCTTCTTCCAACGCAATGGATAAGTGGATAGCGGCTAAGGCAATGTACACGGCGCAGCGCGCCAGCGCAATGTTCGACGAGTACAACTATACAGGTGCGAAGAGGGTGGTGGACGAGTTCTTCTGGTTCTTCTGCGACAACTATCTCGAGTTCATAAAGTACAGGACGTACAATGGAGATGCCAGCGCAAGCTCTGTGCTGAACAGAGTATTTCTGATGATACTCAAGATGATGGCGCCATTCATGCCATACATAACTGAAGAGATATACCAGGAGCTGTACAGAGGCAGGGAAGGGGTGCAATCCATACACCTGTCGCAGTGGCCTGAGGCGCGCGAGGGCGATGTAGACAGATCCGCCCTGGAGGATGGGGAGATGGCATGCAGCGTGATAGTCCATATACGGCAGTGGAAGCAGAAGAACAAGATGGCGCTTAATGCGCCTTTGAATCGCGTTACAGTAAGCAAGGACCTTGGCAGCGCCATGGCGGATGTAAAGGGCGCCATGAACATAGCGCAGCTTATTGTGGGAGCTGCAGAAGACGCAGTCCCAAGTACAGACATTAGAATAAGCATATCGCGCTAAAGCGTGCTCAGTCTCTTGCCGCCTTGCGCATATCCGCAAACTCGGCTTCGATGCACTTCTCATGCGCGTCGCGTATTCTCCTGTCCTCAAGGCCTGCAACCGCGCCAGCCTCCAAGGCGCGCGAGTATTCCCTGAGCGCCTTGCCCATCATACCTAGCCCCGCATACACGTTGCCTCTTGACATGTGCGCCTCGTAGGCGCAGGTGAACAGGGCAGTGACATTGTGCCAGCCGCCCAGGTCTGATGCGATCTCACGCCCTCGGGCTGACTCCAGCAGTTCCATGGCCTGCGGATACCTTGCTGATAGGAAAATCTCTGTGAACTGCGACACTGTGATCTTGGCGTGCGCTCTTAGTGCAGGGGCAACGCCGCCATCGTTAGTTCTCATTGCCATAAAACCGCAAAATACCTCATACCACATCCTTAATAAAACAGCGCCAGGGCATGGCACAATAAGATTTATAATGCAGCTATGCACAGGATAATTGATTCTTTTAGGCACACGTGTGGGACGCATGTCAACTCGCATAAAGTTTACTTCTATCATAGGCGAAGCTAGACTGCGTGCAACCTGGGACGGAATGTTCTCAGAAGGCAGCTTGGGGATGAGGAGCAGGCTTGCTGGACTGCGCAGGGTTGAAGGTGAATTTGAGAAGTACGTAGGGATAGTGAACGGCACCATGGCGGCTTCTAGAGTGGAGCTTACGGACCTGCACGACAACCTCATGGGACTTGCGAGGGACACGCCGTTTTCCAATCTTAAGGATTTCCCGCTAAACCTTGGCGAGCTTGAGCGCGGCGCGATAATAATACCGGTAATGGTGTCCGGGCTGCCGTTTGCAGCGGCGACTGTTGGCATGCTCAGGGAGATCGGAAAGGACCCCGTAGTAGTCTTTGCCAGGTACAGCAAGAACAAGGCCAGGCAGATGAACCTTAAGCCTCTTGGAGAGGGAAGCGTTCTTGAAGTGGATGTGCCGCGCAGCCATGCGGAGTTCTTGGCAAGTAACAGCGCAAGAACAGCAGTCATAGTAGATGGATGGATCACTACTGGGCAGACGTTCAGCGTAATGGAGCAGTTCCTTGTTTCCTTTGGATTCGAGGATATACGCATGGTTCACTACTCTGACTGGATAAGACTGAGCAGGAGGCTGGATGGCTCAAGCTATGCTTCCGAAGGGATGCTTAAGGGGAAGAGCATTGGCATAGTGGTAAACACCATGGACGAGAGGCATATTCCGCTCTCAGAGCTTGCGCGCAGCCTCTCAGGCGAACGCTTATAAACATTATTGCGTGATAGTATAGAATACCTAAGGCTTTAGCCTCTGGTTCAATTTATAGGGTTTTAATGGCAAGAATGCATACGGGAAAGCACGGGAAGTCCAAGTCCAGGAAGCCTGATGTACAGTTCGGTGTCAGGCCCGAGGGCATGAGCATCAGCAATGAAGAGATAGTCAAGCTTGTGAGCGACTACGCAAAGCAGGGAATGCACCAGGCCAAGATAGGCCAGCTACTAAAGGAGCAGCATGCAGTCCCGTATGTAAAGCAGGTGTTCGGCAAGAGGCTTGGAAGCGTTCTCAGCGAGAACGGCTTCAAGGCAGACATACCGCAGGACATGATGGACCTGCTAACAAGGGCAATAACACTTAGAAGGCACCTTGAAAGGAACCACAATGATGTCCACAACAGGATAAGGCTTGGCAGGGTGGAAGCCAAGATCTGGAGACTTGGCAATTACTACAAGAGAAATGGCAGCATGCCTGCTGACTGGAAGTACGATCCGGTGAAGGTTGCGCTGCTCATAAAGAGCTGATACTATGGCCACAGGAAAGTCTGCAGACAAGTGGAAGAGCAAGATGTGGTTCAACATCTATCCCCCAAAGCTACTGGGCGAAGCAGCCATAGGCGAGATTCCGGCCAACGATGAGAAGGCCATGATGGGCAGGATGATAAAGGTAAGCATGTCCTGGATAACCCACAAGCCAGAGCACTCATTCATGCTCGTTGGACTGCGGGTGAACAAGGTGAACGGCAGCAATGCCAATACCGACCTCAACTACATAGAGCAGACATTCAGTTACATACACTCTCTGGTAAGAAGGCACTCGAGCGCGATCTATACTGTAGACAGCCTCAAGGACAAGGAAGGGAAAGGCTTCGTTCTCAAGCTCATTGCAGTTACTGCAAATAAGATAAGGACGCCCAAGAAGACTGCGATAAGAAAGGCAATAGGCTCCTTTGCAAAGGAGTTCTCCTCATCCCACACTGTGGACGAGTTCCTCAGTGCGATGCTTGACGGCAGCTTCCAGTCCGAGATAGCGAGAAGGACTGCGAACATAGCGCTCATAAGCAAGCTAGAGCTCAAGAGAATTGAGCTCTAGTCAGTGCGCGTGCATTGCAGAGCGCATGCACCACTCGTCCTTGTGTGTAACAAATCCTGCGTCTGGCAGCGCTTCTAACTTGGCTTGCCCGTATCTTGACTGCGGCATATGCGCTGCTGTTGTATCCCAGAAGCCATACTAGGCTGTTATCAGAGAAGCCGTATGCTCCAATCTAAGATTCCTGGATCTTTTCCAGGCCTTTATCCGGCCACCTCGTGGCAGCCATGCCAGGTCCAGTCAGGAAGCGCCGTCTTTAGCCTCGAGAAACTCTGCGAGTGCAACTGCGTTGTTGTGCTCTGTGTCCTTGGCCGCGTAGAGTATTGTGACATCGCTTGTCCTTACCATGTCCGCCAGATCAGCGAACGCCTTGCTGCCGTCGAGCTCCCTTTTGTACTTGGCCTTGAATTCCTTCCACTTCGACGGATCGTGGGAGAACCACTGCCTTAGCTCGTCGCTTGGAGCTACGTCCTTGAGCCACAGGTCCACATTGGCTGTGCTCTTCTTGACGCCGCGGGGCCAGAGCCTGTCTACAAGCACGCGTTTCCCGTCAGTTATGCCAGACTTTTCGTATATGCGCTTCAGACCAACGAGCACTAAATAACCTGAAACTAATACATCGGCGATATTTAAAACTGTTTCTTGCGCAGGGCAGCGGCTTCTCAGCGCGCTCAGGGCAGTGTACCCCATTGCCCAGGCGCACTGAATGGATTTATAAGCTTATCTGCGACATATTAGGTTTGCTGTGATTCTAGCTACGCTAGAGCATAGCATTTGTGAAAATTCCGGATGGAATTAGATGTAGTCTTGAGTAGTGTAAGGAAGTCCCGCAAGAACAATTGCTTATAGATAAAGACTCCAGTCGATGCTGCTGGAGGACACTGCTATCAGATTTCGACAGCCATGCAAGTCAGCTCAACGGCTTCGTTGAGCGGCGTACGGCTCAGTAACGCGTGGTCAATCTACCACTGAGAGGGGGATAACGTTGGGAAACTGACGCTAATACCACATAGGTTAGGGATTCTGGAAAGAATCCTAATCGAAAAGGTTGCAAATTGCAGCATTACCGCTCAGCGATGAGACTGCGTCGGATCAGGCAGATGGCGGGGTAACGGCCCACCATACCTTTGACCCGTAGGGGATATGAGAGTAAGAGCCCCGAGAAGGGCACTGAGACAATGGCCCTAGCGCTACGGCGTGCAGCAGGCGCGCAA